>NZ_QRVW01000034.1:0-25795 GCF_003458855.1 Mitsuokella sp. AF21-1AC | reverse complement strand
CTAAGAATAAATTAGTAGTTTAGCAACTGCGAAGTTTGAGTATAGAATATAATAGGTACATATGGTATCATATAAGTATGAATACCTATAAACCGAAAGATTTTGCTAAGATGCTCGGTGTGACAGTCCGGACGCTCCAGAAGTGGGATGTCGCGGGCAAATTGAAAGCTTTCAGAACCCCGACGAATCGGAGGTTTTATACACAGGAACAGTTGGATGTGTATATGGGGAACAGTACGAGAGTACAGAATCAGAAGAAAGTGATCCTATACGCCAGAGTGTCAACGGCAAAGCAGCGTGACGATTTGAAGAACCAAGTGTCATTCTTGCGCGAGTTTGTCAATGCGCGCGGTGTCATTGCCGACCGTGTCATGACGGATATTGGCAGTGGCCTGAATCTCAAGCGGAAACAATGGAATGAACTCATCAAGATAGCGGAGGAAGGCAAAGTTGCTGAAATCTATATCGCACATAAGGATCGGTTCGTCCGTTTCGGTTTTGACTGGTTCGAGCGCCATCTGGCGGAGCACGGGGCAAAGATCATTGTCGTCAACAATGAGGATCTCAGCCCGGAACGCGAGATGATACAGGACCTCATCAGCATCATTCGTATGTTTTCTAGCCGTATTCATGGATTGGGAAAATACGAAGGGAAACTGAAAGAGGATGAAACGGTTGCTCAAATCCTTCAAGACCGAACTCCGTCTCACCGAAAGCCAAACGGATAAGGTGCGCCGTTCTCTCGGCATCTGCCGATTCCTGGCAAATCAGTACATCGTCCGTAATATCTGGCTGTGCCGCCTGTATCAGCGCGGCGTCCTTGATGAGAAACAGCCTCACTTCATTACAGCCAATGACTTCGACAAATGCGTCAACCACGTGCTGAAGAAGAAATTCCCATGGATTGACCAGTGCGGCTCTAAGGCGCGCAAGAAAGTCCTCGTCAATGCGGAGCAGGCGTTCAGGCGCTTCTTCAAAGGCCAGGCGCGCTTCCCACGCTTCAAGCGGAAGAACCAGCAGAATGTGAAGCTCTACTTCCCGAAGAATAATAAGGGAGACTGGACCATCTGGCGGCACAAGATCCAGATTCCGACCATCGGCAGGGTGCGTCTGAAAGAATTTGGCTACCTGCCGCAGGGCGTGACCATCAAGATTGAGAATATCAACACGTCTTCTCGGGCCAGACGGCTTGAGAAGCGGCTGAGAAGAGAGCAGAGGCGTCTCAGCCGCAAGTACGAGATACGAAAGAAGAAAGGTGGTAGTACTGCTACTGCCTCTGCAAACATAGAGAAAAAGAGATTATCGGTACAGAAACTGCATCAGCGGCTGACGAATCTTCGCCGCAATTACGAGAATCAGGTTATCCACGCACTGGTCGAGCAAAAACCACGCTTCATCACGGTGGAAGACCTCAATGTGACCGGCATGATGAAAAATCGTCATCTTTCAAAGTCCGTGGCGCAGCAGCGCTTCTACTCCTTACGCGAGAAGCTCCGGCGCAAGGCAGAGATCATCGGGATTGAATTCCGCATCGCAGACCGCTTCTACCCGAGTTCCAAGACCTGCCATGCCTGCGGGCATGTGCATGGCGGCCTGAAACTCAAAGACCGCATCTATGTCTGCCCTGTATGCGGCTACACGGAAGACCGTGACTTGAATGCAGCGTTGAATCTGCGCGATACGAAGAACTATCGCATCGCCTGATTCACGTTTTCACGTCTTGATAAATGTACCGATGGATAGTCGGGAACAGGCCGTTGCCTTGCGAGGCAAGGAACACGGCCAACGCCTTTGGAGTGTACAAGAACTTGTGAGTAGTCTCAGGCTTACCTGGACAAAAGCATACACGATGAATAAGGAATTTTTCTAGGCATAGATAATTTCTATGTTATTCTATGTTTTTAGTAGCAGAATCAGCATGAATGAGCGGATTACAGCCGTATATGCCGATGAGGACGGCAATATCCTCGATGCGCCGGGCATGACCGGCATGGGGCGCACGGGCCGTGAGAATGTGCTGCTGAAGCCGGAAGACCTCATCCCGCTGCCGGAGAGCGCTGACCTCATGCTGCTGCCGGACCATCTGGCCGTGGGCATGGGGCCTGACGGCGAGGTCATGCCAATCAGCGGGCTCGCCGTCGCCGCCATCCTGCCTGCCGGCTACACGCGCCTTTATCTGCCTGCCTATGAGCGGGCGGAGGAAGCACAGCGCCTGCCGCTCTACGGATATACGGCCGTCGTCGTCTATAAGGACGAGCTTTATTGTGCAGCCGTCTACACCGATGAGAATGACAAGTGGGATCCCGTGCACTATAATACGAAGGAGCTGGCAAAGCTCGTCAAGCGCACGAAGAAGGAGCTGCCGGGCAACCGCATCGTCGAGCAGGTAGGTGGCTGCTCGCTCAAGTGGCACTGCTGCACGGCGCAGAATCTCTTTTACCGCCGCTGGGAGTGTGGCATCCCGACGTCGCCCGTCTGCAATGCCAACTGTTTTGGCTGCATCTCGCTGCAGCCGGCCGAGTGCTGCCCGTCACCGCAGGAGCGCATCAAGTTCCGCCCGACGCCGGAGGAGATTGCCGAAGTCGGCATCTACCACCTGTCGGTCGCACCGGATGGCATCATCAGCTTTGGTCAGGGCTGCGAGGGTGAGCCGTCGCTGGCCGCTGACCGCATCGCCGCGGCCATCCCGATGATCCGGGCCAGGACGAAGCGCGGCCAGATCAACATGAATTCCAACGCAGGCTGGACGGAAGGCATTCAGAAAATCGTCGATGCCGGCCTCGATTCCATCCGCGTCTCGATCATCAGCGCGCGCGAGGAGGGCTACGATGCATACTACCGCGCGAGCTACCACCTGAAGGACGTCAAGGCATCCATCCGCTACGCGCTTGACCACGGTGTCTACGTCTCGCTGAACCTCCTGTATTTCCCTGGCTTCAACGACCGCGAGGAGGAGCTTGAAGCCTGGCAGGAGTTCTTCCGCGAGCTGCCCGTGCAGATGATCCAGGTGCGCAACCTCAACATCGACCCCGACGCGTTCCTGGACATCATGCCGGCTGCGCAGGGCAAGGTTCTCGGCACGCGCCATTTCCTGACGACGCTCCACGAGGAATTCCCGCAGCTCGTCATCGGCAGCTTCAGCCATTACGTCGAGGCTTGACGCCCCCCTTCTCGAGGCAGTGGCGACGGGCGGCTGGGTAACAAATGGTACAGCCCGTTTGCCTTGTTCCATACTATAATCGGGTCATACGAACGATGCATGAGCATGACAGATTACGGTTGACAACGATGGATAAGGAGCATTTTCATGAAAGAACTCGATCTCAATAAAAGCGTGGCGGAGCTTGTCCGCGAATACCCGGAACTGCGGGAGGTGCTGGCTTCCCTGGGCTTTACGGATATCCTGAGGCCCGGCGCCCTGCAGCTCATGGGCCGCATCATGACGCTGCCGCGCGGTGCAGTCGTCAAGGGCATTTCATTTGACCGCCTGGCGGAAGCTTTGGAGAAGGAGGGCTTTGTCCTGAAGAACGGCGAGCAGCAGAAGCGCCAGGCGCGGCTGCGCGATTACATCGGCCGCCTGCACCGCGGTGAGGAAGCCGCAGAGGTCCGCAAGGATTTCGTGCAGAACTTCGAGGATGTGGCGCCCGAGGAAATCGCTGCAGCGGAACAGGAGCTCATCAAGGGCGGCGTGCCCGTGCGCGAGGTCCAGCGCCTCTGCGACCTGCATGCGTCGCTGTTCGAGGGACACATTGAAACGAAGCCGGCTGCGCCGAAGGGCGAAGCGGAAATCGACGATCTGCCGGCCGGCCATCCGCTCTCGCTGCTGCGCCTCGAGAATGAGGGCCTTTCGAAGGCACTCACGAGTCTCGAGCAGGCTCTCGGCAAGGGCGATATGCAGACCGTTGCCGCTGAGACGGCCGCACTCAACGCCATCCGTTCGCATTACGCGAAAAAAGAGGAACTCCTGATGCCTTTTCTTTACGATTACGGCGTGACGGGACCCTCACAGGTCATGTGGGGCGTGGACGACGAGATCAAGAAAGAACTCGGCGTATTGACGAAAACGCTGAAGGAAGACCCCGAGAACTTGATGATCGTGCGTGGACGCCTGAATCAGGTCATCACGCGCATTCGCGAGATGATTGTCAAGGAGGACAAAATCCTGTTCCCGCTGTCACTGCGTTTCTTCACGCAGGAGC
Organism: Mitsuokella sp. AF21-1AC; assembly: GCF_003458855.1. Taxonomy (NCBI): domain Bacteria; kingdom Bacillati; phylum Bacillota; class Negativicutes; order Selenomonadales; family Selenomonadaceae; genus Mitsuokella; species Mitsuokella sp. AF21-1AC. Next base: position 21,596 of record NZ_QRVW01000034.1, on the reverse strand, counting down.
AGTGGTATCAGGTTTACCGGGATCTCTTCGAGATGGGCATGGCCTTCGTTGATACCGAGACGCTGCCGCGCTGGCAGGAAGGCGAGCAGTGGATCCTGAGCCAGCAGGCTCCGCCGGAGGCGCTCGACGGCCGCGTCAAGCTGCCGACGGGTGAACTCACGGTGCGTCAGCTCCAGGGCATTCTCAAGCTGCTTGACGTCGACATCACCTTCATCGACAAGGATGATATCCTGCGGTATTTCCTCAATGAAGGACGTATTTTCTCACGTCCGTTGACGGCGCTCGGGCGCGAGGTCTACAGCTGCCATCCGCCCGAGGTCATCCCGGTCGTGCGCCAGATGCTGCTCGATTTCAAAGCGAAGAAGCGCGACCACATGGAGGTCTGGCGCCGCATCATGGGACGCCCGGTCGGTGTGCGCTACCTTGCCGTCTACGATGAGCAGGGTGAGTACATGGGCACGGTGGAGTTCGTGCAGGATTACCAGAAGGCGCTGGATCACTTCGCCAGACCGGTGCGCCCGCAGAAGGGATGACAGAATGATTGCTGTTTGATGATGGTATTTTCTTGAAATTTTCATACAATTTTACTATAATAAAGATGTAGTACAAGAAATCATCATCTCTTCTTGGAGGCGATCATCATGTTCAGACCAATCCCGTTCAATATCCGTGAGAATGCCGAACGCGGCCGCGAGGCCGTGGAGAAAGTCCTGGATTTCGTGGCGGAGCAGCCCTGCAATCCAATCGGGCGCGTCAGCGGAGCGCTTTCGTCGTTCCGCGTCGATGTCATCGACACGCCGGACCGCTATGAGCTCTTTGCCGAGCTGCCGGGCTTTCACAAGGAACAGATCACGGTATCGTATGATGACAATAATTACCTGACGATCAAGGCAGAGCGCCCGGAGCCCGACATGGATGTCCGCTACATCTGCCGCGAGCGCCGCATGGGCACGTTCGAACGCAGATTTGAGATTGACGGCATCCTCAAGGATGAGGTCACCGTCTCGTTTGCGGACGGCGTGCTGCACATCGTGATGCCGAAGGAGCCGGACGACAAGGGCCGCACGGTTTTCGACATCAAATAATCGCATACACCGGCAAAGGCCGCTGCATCCTCGTGGTGCGGCGGCCTTTTTCAGCAGGACTTTTGCGGCTCGGGAAGGAATATATAAATAGACTTTTGCGTTATGGAGGTTTTTTATGTTTGCAAATCCTCAGGTGGAAACGATGGATCACGCGCAGCTTTTGCTCCTGCAGGGACAAAAGCTGTCGAAGGCCGTGCGCTGGGCGCAGGAAAAGACGGCGTTCTTTCATGAATCGCTCGCGCGCCAGGGCGTTTCGTATACGGATATCGAAACGGCAGAGGACATCCGGAAGCTGCCGTTTCTGACATTTAATCAATTGCACGCGGTGCCGATGCTGGATTTCTCGACGATGCCGCTTTCAAGCATGCTGCGCCTTAGTGCGCTGCGGGACGGGAAGGGCGCGCTCACGCGTCTCTACACGAATGGCGATATCGCGCACGATATCGAGCTCGTGACGCGTTGCCTCGTATCTGCCGGCCTGCACCGGGCTGCGGTCGCCGGCTGGCTCGGGTGCGGCGCGGACAGCCGTCTGCTAGACATCCAGTATGGCTTGGAATTCGTCGGTGCCGCGGTGGTGCCCATGGGCGATGACTGCTCTGCCTGGCAGCCGTTGCTCGAAGGCTCGCATCTCGATACCCTGGCCGGTGCGCCGGCACGGATCCGGGCGCTTGAAGATGCGCTGGCAGCAGGCGGGGAGGACTTGTCCGCGTATCCCGTCAACAGGCTCATCCTGCTGCATGATTCGGCGGCTTCGGCACTTGCGCCTTTGCCAAAGGCATGGAGCAGCCTGAAGATCTACCATCTTTTGGCACTGCCGGAATTCGGCACGCCCGGCATTTTCCTGCCATGTGAGGCGGGCAGGCTGGCCTTCCATGTTGCGGAAGACCTTTATTTAGCGGAAATCCTCAAGGCAGATGGAAGCGAGGCCGCAGCAGGCGAGACGGGCGAACTCGTGCTGTCTTCGCTCGAGGCTCAGGCCATGCCGCTCCTGCGCCTGCGCACGGGACTCATGGTCCGGAAGCTTGGAGCCTGCGCGTGCGGGCGGACGGGGCTGCGCGTCGAGCTTACAGGCATAAGTGCCGCCGAGTAATGCGAAAACGGAAAGGAAGAGAGCATGCGTTTTATCCATACAGCTGACTGGCATCTCGGCCGGTATTTCCACGGGATGCATCTGACAGAGGACCAGGCCGATCTCATCGAGCATCAGCTCCTGCCGCTCATCGCGGAGGAAAAGGCTGAGGCAGTGGTGATTGCCGGTGACATCTACGACCGCGGCGTGCCGCCCGTCGAGGCCGTGGAACTCTTTGACGAATTCCTGGCCAGGATGAAAGAGCGGCAGGTCAAGGTCCTGTTTGTAGCGGGCAATCATGACAGCGAGGGACGGCTGGATTTCGCGAGCCGTCTCATGCAGGACGCGGGGATTTTTGCAAGAGGGCGCCTGCGCCGACCGCTGACACCGGTTGTCCTCGAGGATGAATACGGCCCGCTGGCCTTTGCGCTTTATCCCTACATGGACCCGCAGACGGTCCGGGCGGCTTTTCCCGAAGAGGCTGAGAACGGCCTTGATTTTGAGACGGCGCATGAGGTGGCCATTGCGGCGGGCGTGGCGGCACTCCCGAAGGGGGTGCGCAGCGTGGCGGTCGCGCATGCCTTTCTTGCGGGCGGCCTGTCCTCGGAATCGGAGCGCCCGCTTTCGGTCGGCGGCTCTTCAAGCGTCAGCTCCGCACTTTTCCGTCCGTTCTGCTATACGGCGCTTGGCCATCTGCACAATCCGCAGCGCGCCGGTGCCGATACCATCCGCTACAGCGGCTCGCTCATGAAATACTCCTTTGATGAAGCGGAGCAGCAGAAAGGCGTGCTGAGCGTGGAGATCGATGCGGCAGGAAGGGCGAAGCACACGTTCTTGCCGCTGACCCCGCGCCATGATGTGCGGCGTATCCGCGGGACGTTTGCCGCGATACGGGATCAGCGCGAGCAGTATCCGGCTTCCGATGATTATATGGAGGTCGAACTGCTCGATACGGGCATCATCCTCGACGTCTTCAACAAGCTCAAGGCCATCTATCCGAACCTCATGCACATCTGCTATCCGGAACTGCAGCGTGAGGGGACGATGCGCCAGCAGCAGGGACAGCAGGTCCTGAAGATGACGGAGGGCGACCTCTTTGCTCAGTATTACGAAGATATGACAGGGACTGCGATTGCGCCCGAACAGCGCGCGCTCGTGACATCCTGCCTGCAGGAAATCTATCAGGAAGAGAGGGAACGCTGATGCGGCCGGAAATCTTGAAATTATGTGCATTCGGACCATATCGCAGGGAACTGGTGCTGGACTTCCGTATCCTTGCCTCGCAGCCGTTTTTCCTCATACACGGCGTGACGGGAGCGGGCAAGACGAGCATTTTCGATGCTATCTGCTATGCCCTGTACGGCGAGGCTGCAACGGAGGGGCGGACCTCGCGCATGCTGCGCAACCGGGAGGCACGTCCCGAACAGGATACGTATGTCGAATTGACCTTCGTCGTGCGCGGCACGCGCTGGTGCATCCGCCGCAATCCCGAGTATGAGCGCAAGGCCAAGCGCGGGGAGCGGCTCGTGCGCCAGGCAGCCGGCGTCCTCTTGACGCGTCTCGAGGACGGTGAGGAAGAGCAGAGCTGGAAGAAGGAGGGGGAGGTCCGCGCAAAGATCGTCAGCCTCCTGGGGTTTGAGTGCAAGGAATTCCGTCAGGTCGTGCTGCTGCCGCAGGGCGAATTCCGCCGGTTCCTCATGGCCGATACGAGCGCACGCAAGGAAATCATGCGCGTGCTGTTCAATACGGACATCTACCAGAAATTGGAAGAGAAGCTCAAGGCCAGGGCTTCCAACCTCAACCGCGATTATGAGGCGCTCCTGCAGCAGCGCGAGCTCTACCTGCAGGAGTTCGGCGTCAGCGACGAAGCGGCCTTCGCCGAGCGGCAGCAGGCGCAGGCAAATGAGGTGGAGGAACTTTCAAAGCTCCTGTCTTTGAAGGCAGCCGAAAAGGAAAAAACGGCCAAAGAACTTGAAAATGGCCGCCAACTGGAGGCTCTTTTCCTGGAGGACGTGCGCGCTGGACAGGAACTCGCGCGTGCCGAACAGGCTGCGGCAGGGGACCGTGAGCAGCTGGCGCGCCTGACGCTTGCCGAGCGCGCAGCGGCGCTGCAGGATGTCTGCCGTCAGGCGCAGCAGGCGGCGCAGAAGGCCCGGCAGCGCCAGCAGCTGCTGGAGAAACTCACCGCACAGGGGCGTCAGGCCAGGCAGGAGATGGAGGCGGCGGAAAAAGACCGGAAACAGTCGGAGGCAGAGCAGCCGCAGCGCGAGGCTCGTCGTGAGGCGCTTGTCATGAAGCGGCGGGAACTGCAGGTGGCGGAAGGCCTCCGGGTGGACCGGCAGCAGCTGAAGGCGGCACATGCGGCTTTTGCGAAAGCGGAGCATGAACGCCGGGAGCTCCAGCGTCAGGGTGAGGCTTTGCAGAAGCAGCTCGATGCGCTGCAGACTCAATTGAAGGCGATAGCAGCGGCGGCTGCCGACGGGGAAGCCGCCGGCCTTCTCGTGCAGAATCTGCAGCAGGCACAGCGGGAACAGGAACTTCGCGCGATGGCCGAGCGTCAGCTAAGAGAGGCAGCTGACAAGCATGCGAAGAAGCGTGCAGCGAGTCAGGAAGCCCAAGAGCGGAGCGCAAAGGCGGCAGAAAAACTGCGCCATCTGCGCGAGCTGCTGCACGAGGCAAGGGCCGCGCTCCTTGCTGAGAACCTGGCTGATGGCGAGCCCTGTCCGGTCTGCGGTTCACTGCATCATCCGCAGATGGCCAGGCAGATTGAAGAAGTCGTGACCGACGACATGCTGCAGCAGCAGGAAGAAGCCTGGCAGGAACTGGAGGCCTGCCGCGAGGCCCGGCAGCAGGAAGAACAGCAGGCAGCCTCAAATCTGGCCGCCTGTCAGGCCAAGCTCGATGCGCTGCCGGCAGCGCGCGACAAGCAGCAGCTCATGCATGACCTTGCCGAGGCAAACGTGCGCCTGCAGGCGGCCGAAAAGGCCTCGCGGCACCAACTGGAACTGAATGAAGCGCTTGCGCAGGGGAAAGAGCAGCAGACGAAGTGGCAGCAGAAGCAGGTGAAGAGCGAAAAAGCCTGTCAGGCCGCAGCGGCCGCCGAGGCAGCTGCCAGGGCGCGTGTGGCAGACAAAGAGGCGCAGGTGCCGGCAGATGCTGATCCTGCCGTGCTGCGGCAGCAGCTCGTACAGGAAGAAGAAGCCGTAGGACGAATCGAGGCCCTGGCAAAAAAAATCCAGATACGCGCGCAGCAGGCGGCACTCGCGTATGAAGGACTGCGCGTGGACTGGAAGAACGCGCATCAGGAATGCCAGCAGGCAGTAGCGGAAGCCGAGGCGGCGGAACATGTATTCATGGGCCGGCTTCAGGAGGCTTCCTTTGCCTCTGCGGGGGACTACGAGGCGGCGCTTGCCGGCCCCTGGCAGGATGCTGCTTACCGTCAGACGGTGAAAGCTGGGCTTGAGCAGCATGACAAGGATTTGCATGCGGCCAGGGAGGCGCGGCAGCGCAGTCAGTCGGCCATTGCGGGACAAGAGCGCCCGCAGGTCGCTGTGCTGGAACAGGCTTATCGTCAGGCTGAACGGGCATGGCAGGATATGTTTGCCCGTCACAGCAAAGCAGAGCTCGTTGGGAAATCCTTTGCAAAACGTGCGCAGGAGCTTGCTGATCTGGCGGAAAAGAGCACGGCTCTTACCGATTCCTATCGCTGCATCACGAGCCTGTCGGAACTCGCGAGCGGCAAGACGGGCTCGCGCGTATCCTTCCAGACGTACGTGCTCCATTCGCTCCTGGACGATGTCATGGCGATGGCCAATGAGCGGCTGCTGATCATGAGCCGCGGCCAGTACGAGCTTCACGCCGGCGAGCGCCTGAGCGGCAACAAGCAGGGCGGCCTCGACATGGAGGTGTTCGACCATTATTCGGGATATGCGAGGCCCGTGGCGACGCTGTCAGGCGGCGAATCCTTCCTGGCTTCGCTGGCCCTGGCCCTGGGGCTTGCCGATGTCGTGCAGGCCTATGCGGGCGGCACGCGCCTTGATACGATGTTCATCGACGAGGGGTTCGGCACGCTGGACGAGGATACGCTCGACGTCGCGCTGAAAGCCTTGTTCGAGCTCCAGAAGAGCGGCCGTCTCATCGGCATCATCTCGCATGTGGAGGAACTGCGCAGCCGCATCCCGGCAAGGCTCGAGGTGACGAAGACGAGAAGCGGCGGCAGCACGGCGCGATTTGTTCTCGGCACGGCAGAAGAATGAACTGGCGGCAGGCATTGGCTGAGGCCGTGGGAAGCGTTGGTAAAAAGGTGGTTTGAAAACGTATGACAGCGACACTTGATTGTATCATCGGGCGGGCCGGCACGGGCAAGACCGAGGCCTGCCTTTCTGCCATGGAGCAGCGCCTACGGGAAAATCCGATGGGCCCGCCGCTCATCCTGCTCGTTCCCGAGCATATGACGTTTAAGGTGGAGCGTGCGCTCGCCGCACGCACGGGGAAGGGGCGCGGCTTTTTCCGGGCATATGTGTTCGGGTTCCGCCGCTTTGCCCGCCATGTCCTGCTGGAAACGGGGGAACTCACGGTTCCGCGCATCAGCGAAGTCGGCAGGCGGCTGCTCCTGCGCAAGATTCTCGTGCATCATCAGCGCGAGAAGGACCTCACGGTCTTTGCGCGGGCCGTGCGGCAGCGCGGCTTCACGCAAAGCCTGTCGGAGGTGATCCAGGAATTCAAGAGCTACCGTCTCGATACGGATACGCTGCGCGAAACAGCCGCACAGCTGGCGCCTGGCAACGGCCGTCTTGCCGGCAAGCTCGAAGAGATGTCCATCCTGACCGATGAATTTGATGCGGCCATGGCAGGCAAGGCCAACGATGCCGAGGATATGATGGAAAAGCTTGCGGCCTCTTTGCCGCAGGCTTCTTTCATGCGTGGGGCGGAGGTCTGGCTCGATGGCTTCATCTTCTTCAATCCGCAGGAGCGCGAGGTCGTCAAATCCCTGCTGCTGGCAGCCGACAAGGTCCATGTGACCCTGCCGATGGCCGGACGCCGCGAAGGGGAATGCATCCGGCTCGATTTGCCGGATAATACGAGAGAGGCAGGCCTCTTCCAGCGTTCTTACCGGACCTGGCTTGATTTGTGCCAGCTGGCCCGTGAGGAGCTCGGCATTCCCGGCGTGCCCGTCCGGCTGCTCAATGCGCCGCACCGCTATGCTGCGGGCAGCCTGCTCGGCACGATGGAGCGCGAGTTTTTCCGGCCGGGAAAGATGGAGCATGCAGCTCAGACGGATGACGGCACGTCTCTCTGCCTCGTACAGGCGGCCAACCGCCGCCTGGAAGTCGAGAATGCGGCGGCCGATATCCTGCGACTCGTGCGCAATGAGGGCTGGCGCTACCGTGACATCGGCGTGCTCGTGCGTGACGGTGACGCATACGACGATCTCGTGCGTCTCGTTTTTGCGGATTACGGCATCCCGTTCTATCAGGATGCGAAGCGCCCGAGCATCCATCATCCGCTGGCCGAACTCATGCGCTCGGCACTCGAGGTCGTGACGAAGGACTGGCGCTATGAGACGGTCTTCCGGTGCCTGCGCACGGGGTTCTTCCCGCCGGTGCGCGAGGACATCGACCGCCTCGAGAATTACGTGCTCGAGTTCGGCATCCGTGGGCGCAGACGCTGGCAGCAGCCGGAGGCGTGGGACTGGCATCGCCGCTACACGCTCGACGACGGGGAGACCGCCGATGATGAGACGGCCGCGACGTTGGCGCTCATTGATGCGCTGCGGCGTCAGGCGGTCGCAGTCCTCGTCACCTTCGAGCAGGAGGTCCGCGCCGCGCAGGATGTGCGCGGCATCACGACGGCGCTTTACCATTTCCTCGTGGCGCTCGATGTGCCCGCGCGCCTGCAGGAGTGGGCGGAGCGGGCCGAACAGGAGGGCCGCCTGGCTGATGCGGCCGAGCATCGTCAGCTCTGGGAGGACAGCATGGCCCTCTTTGATCAGCTCGTCGAGACGAGCGGGGATGAGGCGATGAGTCTCAGCGATTATGAGAACGTGCTGAGTGACGGTCTCGATGCCCTGCAGATCTCGCTGATTCCGCCTGGACTTGACTATGTGACGCTGGCTCCCTTTGATCAGAACAGCCTTGACAACATGCGCGGCCTCTACATCCTCGGTGCCGATGCCGATACCATGCCGCGGCGCGTGCGCGAACAGGGCCTCTTTTCCGATGCCGACCGCCTCCACATCGCCGAGCTTTTGGCAAAACTTCCCGGTGAGCAGCGCCATACGATTTCACGCGGCGGGCAGGAGCGCAGCTTCGGCGAAAAATTCCTGCTCTATCGCGGCTTCTGCGAGGCGCGGGAATACGTATGGCTCTCGTATCCGATGGCTGACGCTGAAGGCAATGGCCTCGAGCCATCGCCAATCTTTACGGACTTGCGGGAACGCTTCCCTGAAGCACGCTTTCTCTCCATTCCGCTGGAAACGCTGCGGCGTGACGACGATCTTTTGCTCTCGGCCCCGCGGCCGGCGCTGGCGGGCCTTGCAAACGCCCTGCGCGGCGAGAAGGAACGCGGCGTGATGGCCGGCCTCTGGCGTGATGTCTACAACTGGGCGCGGCAGCAGCCCGCCTTCGCGCAGCCGCTCAATCTTGCGCTCTCCGGGCTCTTTGCGCATGCAGGCGAGGGGAAGATCCCTGAGGAACTTGCGCGCCAGATCTATGCCAAGGGGCATATCCTGCGTGGCAGTGTGACGCAGTTCGAGAAATTCCGCCAGTGCCCGTTCGCGCATTTTGCCGCCTACGGCCTGAAGCTCCAGGAGCGGCGGGAATACCAGTTCCGCTCCATGGACCTCGGGCAGCTGCTGCATGCCGTGCTCAAGGAATACGGCACGGTCGTCAAGGAACAGTATGCAAGCCGCTGGCAGGATGTCCCTGAAGAAGAGAGCCACAGGCTCTGCGAGGAGCTCGTCAATACGCTGGCGCCGCGCCTGCAGAGCGAGATCCTGCTGAGCCGGGATAATTACCGCCATTTAAAGCAGCGCATCACGCGCACGGCTCAGCAGGCCGTCCATCATCTATCGGCCTGGGCGGCCGTTTCGGAATTCCAGCCGGCCTTCTTTGAAGAAGCGTTCGGTCACCGCGAGGACCGCGTGCATCTGAAGCCGCTGCCGCTTGCGGACGGCTATGCGCTTTCGTTCAAGGGGCAGATTGACCGGCTTGACCTGCACACGCAGGCACCGTATTTCCTGATCCTCGATTACAAGACCGGGCAGGTGGCCATCAATCTCTTTGAGGTCTACTACGGACTGCGGCTGCAGTTGCTCGTCTATCTCATGGTCGGTCAGGAACTCCTGCGCCAGCAGGGAGAGGAACGCATGCCGGCGGGCATCCTCTATTCGTTCCTGCAGAATCCTCTGATGATCGCGAAGAAGAAGTATACGGAACAGGAGCTTGAGAAGCGCGTCAATGCCGAGCTGCGCATGCCGGGCTGGGTACTGGCTGACCTCGACGTCGCACGGGCCATCGATCCATCATTCCAGTTTATCAAGCCGGGCCTGAGCCAGGTGCGCGATGAGAAGAACAAGGTCGTCAAGGATGCAGACGGCAACCCCGTCATGGATTTCGATGCCAACAGCAGGAAGTACGGCTATATCCGCAAGCCCGAGGAATTTGCCCTCATGCTGTCGTATGTTGATTATCTGCTGCGCGATACGGGCGATGCCATTTTGTCCGGCGACATCCGCATCAGTCCCTACCGAATCCGGGACAAGAAGGAGCAGAATGCCTGCGCGTTCTGCCCGTATCACGATGTCTGCGGCTTTGATCCGGAGATTGACGGCTTTTCCTATCGCGACATCGACAAGGAGGCCGATGAAGTGCTCGAAGAAAAAATGGCAGCTTGTACAGAGAAAGGACGGACATCTGATGCAATATACGCAGGACCAGGAAAAGGCAATCAAGACCAGGCATAAGAATATTCTCGTGGCGGCAGCTGCGGGCTCCGGCAAGACGCGCGTGCTCGTCGACCGCATCATCTCGCAGCTCCTCGCACATGAATGCAGTGTCGATGAGATGCTGGTCGTGACCTTCACGAATGCCGCCGCGGCCGAGATGCGCGAGCGCATCGATAAGGCTCTCGGCAAAGCCCTGCAGGAAGCGGAAAGCCGTGAGGCGGCCGCCTGGCTCGAACGCCAGCAGGTCCTGCTTTCCGGCGCGTCCATCTGCACCTTCCATGCCTTCTGTCAGCGCGTCATCCGCCAGAATATCGAAGCCATCGACGTGGACCCGCAGTTCCGCCTGGCCGGCGATCAGGAGATGACGCTGATGAAGCGGGACGTCCTTGAAGACCTGCTGGAGCAGGAATACAAGATGCCGGAGCAGGAAGAAGACCGTACCGCCTGGCAGGATTTCCTCGCCTTTGCCGACGATTACGGCGATGATCATGGCGACGAGAAGGTCTGTGAGGCCGTGCTGAAGCTTTACGAATTCTGCCAGAGCCAGCCGTACCCCGCCTCGTGGCTGCGCGAGCAGAAGGAACGCTATGCGCAGAGCGGCGGTGACATCTGGCAGACGCCCTGGACGGATACCATCGTCACGGCCTTCGGGCAGGAACTCGCGCGTGCCATCCAGGCCTTCGAGGAAACGTGCTTCCTCGTCCATGCAGAGGAAGAGAGTGATATTGCCAGGGCCTGGCAGCCCTATGTCGACATCCTGCAGCAGTGCATCGAGCAGTTCGAGAACGTGGAGGGCATGCTGAAAAGCGCCTGTCAGGCAAGAGAAGCGGGCGGCTTCGATGCACTCGGAGATATGGCGGCAGGCGTCAAGTTCCCTGCGCTGCGCGGCAAGAAATACAATGAACTCAAGGAGCAATTCCCCGAGATCCGGCAGGCTTTTGAGAAGCAGCGCGACGCAGCCAAGAAGATCTTTGCCGACGCCCGCGACCGTTATTTCGGTGAGAGTGAGGCGGAAATCCTCGCGCGCATCGAGGAATGCGGCGCGACCGTGCGCCGCTATGTCAATCTGACTCTCGATTTCATCATAGCGTTCCAGGCTGCCAAGAAAGAGCGCAATGTGCTGGATTTCAATGATCTTGAGCATTTTGCACTGGGCATCCTCTGTGCGGACCCCGTGAAGCTGCAGCAGGCTGGCCCTGCAGATTTTTACGGGCCTGGGAGCGAGGCGCTGCGCACGGATGCCGCCCGCGCCCTGCGGGAAAAATACGCCGTCATCATGGTCGATGAATACCAGGACACCAACAGCGTGCAGGAAGCCATCCTGAACCTCATTGCCCGCGAGGACAACCGCTTCACGGTCGGTGATGTCAAGCAGAGCATCTACCGGTTCCGTCTGGCTGATCCGTACCTGTTCCAGGCAAAATATGATGCGTATCCTGAAAAGCCGCAGCCCGATGATGTCAACCAGCTCATCACGATGAAGCAGAACTTCCGCAGCCGGGCGGAGGTGCTGGCACCCATCAATTTCATCTTCGATCAGGTCATGACGCGCGAGGCCATGGAAATCGAATACGATGAGAAGAGCCGCCTTTATCCGGGGGCGCAGTATCCCGCGGAGGAACACAGCCTGGCGGGGCCCATGGAGCTTGACATCATCCTGCGCCAGACGGCGGAGGAGACGCCGGCAGATACGGAAGGACGTGAGGGAGGCGAAGAGCTTTCAGGCTTTGCCCTTGAGGCGCAGCATATCGCGGACCGCATCGCATCGCTCATGGAGGAAGCACCGCTCGTCTTTGACAAGGATGCCGGCGGCTATCGTCCGTTGGCCTATCGCGATATCGCCATTTTGCTGCGTGCTGTCAAAGGCAAGGCCAACGTGCTGCTGGAGAATCTGCGCCAGAACAGCATCCCGGCTTACGCCGATGTCGACGGCGGTTATTTCGAGGCCAATGAGGTGCGCCTCGTGCTGGCACTGCTGCAGGTCATCGACAATTCCCGCCAGGAAATCCCGCTGGCCGCAGTCCTCGTCTCTCCGCTGGGAGGATTCTCGATGGAGGAACTCGCGCGCCTGCGCATGTCCGTGCCGGAGGAAGATCTTTACGGGGCATTGCTCAAAAGCCATTCGCTGGAAACTGAGCTGCCGGAGGCACTGGCTGACCGGGCAGCCACGTTCTGTGCAAGGCTCGATGGCTGGCGCAACTATGCTGTCAGCCACAGCGTGCCGGAACTCATCTGGAAGCTCTACCGCGATACGGGGTATTACGAATACGTCGGCGGACTCAAAGGCGGCCTCCTGCGTCAGGCCAATCTGCGCATGCTGGCCGACCGGGCGGCCGATTACGAAAAGACGAACTACCGCGGCCTCTTCCGTTTCCTGCGCTTCATCGAGGACCTGCGCAAGCGCGATACCGATCTTTCCGTAGCCCGCACGCTCGGTGCCAGTGAGGATGTCGTGCGCATCATGAGCATCCACAAGAGCAAGGGCCTCGAATTCCCCGTGGTGTTCCTCGCCGACGTCGCGAAGGGCTTCAATCTGCGGGACACGCAGGGCGCATTCCTGTTCCACAAGGAACTCGGCATCGGTCCGCGCGTCGTCTCGCGCTCAGCGGCAGGACGTCAGATGTACGATACAGTTCCAGCTGAGGCCGTGGCGGCCCGCCTCGTGGCAGAAAGCAAGGCCGAGGAAATGCGCGTGCTCTACGTCGCCATGACGCGTGCGCGCGAACGGCTGATTCTGACGGGGACCGTGGCAGCGGCGCAGTGGCAGAAGAAAGCACAGGCCTGGTGCCAGAGCCTGGCGGAAACGGATACGGCTCTGCCGGCCGTGATGATCCGGCGTGCAAACAGTTATCTCGACTGGGTGGCGCCGGCTATTGCCCGCCACAAAGATGGCGAGCCGCTGCGCAAGGCTGCTGGCTGCGACTGGGGAACCTTGCTCACACTCGAGCCGGATGCGCATTTCGCCGTGCAGATCCTGTCATCGTCTGACGTTCAGCCGCATGAAGAAGAAACGCAGGAGGATGATCCCATCCTGCTGGCCGTGCAGCGGGATGAGCCGCTGCCTCCGTCGGAGCAGCAGACATGGGTGGAAGAGCGTCTGAACTGGCAGTACCCGTGGCCGCAGCTTGAGCACATCACGGCCAAGATGACGGTTTCGGAGATCAAGGAGCGCTTTGCAGCCATGGCGCACGAGGACGATCCCCTGCCGGGGCGCCCCCTCGTGCGGCCGGAAGAGACAGCATGGCGGCGCCCAAGCTTTTTGCAGCGCACGACGGAGCTCTCGGCAACAGAACGGGGCACTTTGTTCCATGCCATCCTGCAGCATATCGACCTGCATGGCGATGTGAGCACAGCCGGTATTCGCCGGCAAGTCACGGAGATGGAGGAGCAGGGGTATATTCCTGCAGGCTGCGGAGCGTCCATTGACTGCGGCAGATTGTCAGCGTTCTGCGGCTCAGAGCTCGGCAGGCGCATGCGTGGGGCCGTGCGTCTCTGGCGCGAACTGCCATTCAGCCGCCTGCTGCCGGTCCGCGAGGTCAATCCGAATGCTTCGGATGAAGAAGAATCCATCTTCATCCAGGGTGTCATCGATGTGCTGTTCGAGGAAGACGACGGCAGGCTCGTGCTGCTGGACTACAAGACCGACCACGATACGCGTCCTGCGCGCGTACGGGAGCGATATGCCAGACAGGTGGAACTTTACCGCGAGGCCGTGGAGGAGATCCTCGGACGTCCGGTCAAGGAAAGCATCCTGTATCTCCTGCATGATGGCACCGAAGTCCGTCTTTGAACAGGATTGACAAAGAAAAACGTCATCTGCTGCGCTGAAGACAGCTCGCCTTATATAAAATTTACCATAAAAGACAGTTTGTCGGCTCAATGGGATCGACGAGCCGTCTTTTTTAACGGAGGGATTGAGCTCGTATTTTTGATGATGATACCACGCCAATACGCAAGTACTTTATACTGACGCAAGAGAAAAATCGTACTTGTAGAGTCCTTGTATATCATTTAGTATATTAGTATGTAATATATGGTTTATATTTGATAGGAGGGGCTCCCATGAAAATGAAAAAAGTACTTGTCACCATGCTCGCAGCGCTTTCTTTTGCCAGCATCTGCTCGGCGGCGGATACGAGCGCGAAGTCTGTCGTGCCGACGGCGGAACAGGTAGCAGCGGCACAGGCTGCGGCAGAGAAGAGCAAGATCGCTACGGCTGCGACGGCTGAAAAGGAGAAGCAGGCCTTCTTCAAGCATGTTGAGGGAAAGACCATCGCTGTGAGCTATGACAGCGGCTTCAAGTTCAACATCGACTATCCAGAAGTCGGCGTGCTGAGATGGACGCCGACGACCGGTCTCTCCCTCGCGCCGTCTGATAACGAGCAGTATGAGGTTGCCGAAGTCGGCAAGGATATCTATCAGATCAACTGGATTGAGCAGAAAGGCATCGTCATCTCGCAGGTCATCAACTTCAAGACCCACAAGGTCTTTGCCTACATGACCTGGAACAAGGAAGGCGAACGCGGCAACCGTGCCTCGATCTTCCACCGCGGCACCTTCACCATCCATGAAGCCAACAAGTAAGCATCCTTGACAGGATAAGGAGAAATCATCATGAAAATCGCAGTTGCAGCAGCAAACGGCCGTGTGGCCAAGAAAGTCATCGCCGAGGCACTGAGCCGCGGCCATGAAGTCGTCGCATTCGGCCGCCATGCAGAGAATGACACGCAGGCGAAGGATTACCGCCAGAAGGATATCCTCGACCTCACGAAGGAAGACCTTGCCGGCTTTGATGCCGTTGTCGATGCGTTCGGCGCCTGGAAAGAAGAGACGCTGCCGCTCCATTCCACGACGACGCAGCACCTTGCCGACATCATCTCGGGCACGGATACGCGCCTGCTGATCGTCGGCGGCGCCGGCTCCCTCTACGTCGACCTGGAACACAAGGTCCAGCTTTTCGATACGCCGGATTTCCCGGATGCCTTCAAGCCGCTCGCTACGGCGATGGGCAAGGCACTCGCCGAGCTTCGCGAGCGCAACGATGTCAAATGGACTTACATCAGCCCGGCAGCCGACTTCCAGGCCGACGGCGAGCGAACGGGCAAGTACATCCTCGCTGGCGAGGAGTTCACGCTCAACGGCAAGAATGAGTCCGTCATCTCGTATGCCGACTACGCCATCGCGATGGTCGACGAGATTGAGAAGAACGCACACATCCAGCAGCGCATCTCCGTTGTCCGCGCCTGATTTCCCCCGCATCAAACACAGACATCCCCGACCGACTGGTATGCTCAGTCAGCGGGGGTGTTTACCATAGTCCGTGGGATAATGTGGCAGGAATCAATCTTATTTAGTGTGGATGATATGATCATTGTTAAATGGGACAAGTGGTGAACCCAAGAAAAAAGCTTCATACGTGCTATGCTGAGGCATACTGTGGCAATTAAATGCCATGGTATGCTTTTTTATTGAAAAAGAAAGGATTTTAAGAAATCACAGCGAAATTTAATATAGATAACCGAGCAATATAAAGTTTTAGATGGAAGAAATCGAGTGGTGAGGATGAGTGAATTATGCAGAAGATTGTAAAAAGTGATACTGATAGAAAGACAAGTAAAACGGAAAAAATAGTAATAGCCATAGGCGTTATTTGCTTCGTTCTGTATGTGGGGATGTTAATGATACAAAGAATAGATGAGCGTAACGATTATCAGGAAGCGGTTGCCCTAGCCAAACAGGGAGATTGGAATGGGGCTGCAGCTAAAACGGTTGAGCATAGATCTGAGAGTAACGATGCTGATAATTTATACTTAATTGCTTCTGCTGAAAAAAATTTTGCTGATGGTGATATGGTGACAGCATATAATTATATTGCAGATTTACCTCATGATTATACAGGAGAATTTTCAGGGGAAGTAACAAAGTTAAAACAGGATATAGATCAAGCTCATGAGGAATGGAAGGCACAGAAAGCAAGAGAAGAAGAGGAAAAAGCAAAAGAGAGAGAAAAACAAGCGGCAATAGAAAAAGAAAAACAAAAAGCAATAGAGGCGGAGAGAGCAAAACGTATATACATTGGAGATCCGGAGAGCAAAATCCGGAAAGTTTTCGGTGAACCTGATCGTGTGAATCGGCACGTATCAAAATATGGAACTATGAAGCAGTATGTTTATGAATATGATGATGGGAACACCTATATTTATACAGAAAATGGAATTGTAACGGATTATCAAGATTAATAGAGTGAAGCAAAAGATAAATCGAATTTCAAATGAGATGAGGAAAGTAGCATGAAAGGATCAGAGACCGGGCTTTTACGCTTTATGGAAAGCCGAAATGACCGCTATATTATTCCGGTGTATCAGCGGAGGTATGACTGGCGAAACGAGCAGTGTCGCCAGCTGTATCAAGATTTACAAAAAATTGTTATAGAGGGGCGTGCGGGTCATTTCTTGGGGAGTGTCGTTTCTCAAGTTACTGGTAGTGGGGCGAAAACAGAACATCAGATTATTGATGGCCAACAGCGCATCACGACAGTGACGTTGCTTTTATTGGCTATGGCTAACCTGATTAAGGACGGGAAAATCGTATCTCAGCAAGGCAAAATGTTATATGATCAAATTATGGAAACGTATGTCATTGATAAATTTGCCGATTCTGAAGATAGAATCAAGCTGCGTTTGGTCAAGGGTGATAGAGTGGCTTTGGCAAAGATTGTAGAGGATGATACTTTAGAGGATGCATCGAATCTGACGATCAACTACAAGTTCTTTTGCGAAGAGTTGTTAAAGGGGCAAATTACTGTTGATGATATGTATGAAGCATTGGGAAAACTTCAGATTATCAGTATTACCCTGGAACGGGATGACAATGCTCAGCTTATTTTTGAAAGCTTAAATTCAACAGGGTTGGCACTTGAAGAAGGAGACAAGATTCGAAATTATATTTTGATGGGACTTTCTCCAGCGCAACAAGAAGAATATTATACGAAGTATTGGGAGAAGATTGAGGCTTATACATCTGGACAAACAAGCCGCTTTGTTCGCGACTACATCAGCGTTAAAACACAAGTGACACCAACGATTTCAACGGTGTATAAGGCATTCAAAGAATATGCAGAAAAGAATCAACTTCTGCTTGGTGAGCTCTTGTCAGATATGAAAAAGTATGCTGCTATATACAATAGATTGATTTCTGGCAAGAGTGGATTAAATAATCAAGATCTGGATGATTGCATGGATCGACTGAATCGGCTCGATGTGACGGTCACTATGCCATTCTTTATGGAAGTACTGCGCTTGAATCAGGATGGGCAAAAGATTTCTACCGATGATGTGAGACGGATTTTCTTAATTACAGAAATATATCTGTTCCGGCGCAATATCTGTGATGTACCGACGAATGCTCTCAACAAGATATTCTTGAATCTGAATCGTGAAATCTTGCATTATGACAACACGGTAGCCGACTATGTGGATAAATTTATATATGCATTACTTTCCAAAAGGGATAGAGGAAGATTTCCTGATGATAGAGAGTTTTCACAAGCCTTATCGACCAAAGCAATCTATCCAATGCGCGGTAAATACAAGGACTATCTTTTCGAGCGCTTTGAAAATTATGGGACCAAAGAAACAAAAGATGTCTATACGTTACTCGATAATGGAACCTATAGTATCGAGCATATCATGCCGCAAAGTCTGTCGACTGTCTGGAAGCAAGCTCTTGGCGAGAATGCAGAAGAAATCCATACTACTTGGCTGCATCGTTTAGGAAACTTGACCCTTACCGCGTATAACTCGGCTATGAGCAATGCGTCTTTTAGCCAAAAGCGTGATGCAGAGCATGGTTATCGTTATAGTGGTTTGCGCATGAACCAGGAATTGGCAAAGCAAGAGAAGTGGGGTGAGGAAGAATTAAAAGAGCGCAGCAATGCTATGGTGAAGAAAGCAACGGATATCATTTGGACGATGCCAAAGACGGGCTTCAAGCCGAAGGCAAAAGCATTTGATTCCTGCACCCTTGATGATGAAAACTATGTTTTGAAGGGGCGCAGCATCTTTAAGTACAGCTACCAGAATGCAGAGACGGCAGTGGATAGCTGGCAGGATATGTATGTGCATGTTGTCAAATTCTTACATTCCTTGGATCAATCTGTTCTGACAGAACTTGTTTGTCAAAAAGACGAAAATAGCATTTTGAAATCGTACTTTAGCAATACTATAGATAACATGCGTGAGCCAATGGAGCTCGATAATCATATCTATATGGAGCGGAATACGAATACCAAAATGAAAGTCTCGGCATTACGCCGTTTGTTCCCGTTATACCATCTTGATCCTATGGATTTGGTCTTCTATTTGAAAGATGAAAAATCAGGTTTCCTAAAAGATGACAGCAAAGGCGACATTCGGATGAGATACTGGGAGTACACCTTGCCACTTCTTCAGAAAGAAAATAGGGATAACAAATGCTTTGATAATGATAATCCACATCTGAACTCTTCGATGAATGGTTACTTTGGAGTAAGTGACTTCAACATCTATTGCCTTGCACTGCTGCATGAAGCACGTGTTGGTCTCTACCTTGGCAAGCCGTCAAAGGCAGAGAATAAAAGGGCCTTTGATTTCATTTATCGGCATAAATCAGAGATTGAGAGGAAGATGGGAGCACCATTGCAGTGGAATCGCTTTGATGATGGTAAGGCTTCGATGATTACGATTTCGCTTACAGATGTCAATCTTGAGCACGAACAAGATTGGCCTGTCATGGCAAAATTTCATGTGGAGTGGAGCCGGAAGTTCATGGACATTCTTGTTCCTATCGTGAAAGTCCCCATCCAATCTACTGCTCCTGCTATAAGATAAAATAGAGAATAGATATCGATAAATCAAGCGAGCTGTAGCAAATCAGCTCGCTTGATTTTGTAAATTATAAAACTTACAATTGACGGAACACGAGAAAAGTAGTAGGATAAAAGTGTAATAATAGTAAATTAATAAATTTACAAGGAGGTGGGCGATATGGTCCAGCTTGGTGAGCTGGCAGAGATTGTGTCTGGCAGCAACATTGTGCGGTTGTCAGAGAGTCAGCAGGATCGGAAGTACACGACAGCGGACTTTGAGCATGACTTCTATACGATGAAGCTAGCGAATCCACAGAATGCGATCATCTATCAGCAGTCCAGCAGTATGCCGCACATGTCGGCAGCTATCTTGTCGGATGCGAATAAAGAGAAGGTCATCAGTCAGATCTTCGCCATCATACGGATTGACGTATCTCGACTTAATCCCTGGTATCTGTGCTATCTTCTGAATCAATCTCAGATGATTGCCCATCAGTACAGCAACTGGCTGCAGGGGTCTGTCATAGTACGTTTTTCTGCTCAGCTAATGAAGGGCGTGAAGATTCCGTTGCCGGATATGACCGTGCAACAAAATATAGGAAAGCTGTATGCAACAGCACTCTATCAGAATTACTTAGAGGTCATGCAAGCGAACCGGAGATTGAATGGTGTTCTCTCTGTCTTACGTGATATGGATGAACAAAAAGGAGATAAATGATTATGAGCAACGAAGAAAAGAGCCTTGAGCAGGTATTGTGGGATTCGGCCAATGTCATGCGTCAGACGATGGGTGCGGCGGACTATATGGATTATGCCCTCGGCATTATCTTCTACAAGCATTTGTCAGACAAGGTCTTGGAGTCGGCTGCCAAGACGCTGGTCGATGCTGGCGAAGTGGAGGAGAGCGATGTAGATACGGAGGCGCAGCGTCAGGCTGTCTATCAGAAGTACTACAGCGATGAGTCCTTCCGCGACGATCTGCTCGACTCGATGGACATGGACTATACGATTAAGCCGGAGGCGACGTTCACGGCACTGATGGATGAGATTCGCGGGCAGAAGTTCCAGCTGGAGCATCTCAATCAGGCGTTCACGGACCTTGAGCAGTCGAATTCGGACTTGCTGGGCCATCTCTTTGATGATGTGGACCTGCATTCCACCAAGCTCGGCTCTACGCCGCAGAAGCGCAATGAGTTGATCGCCGACGTCATGACGGCACTGGCCCCGCTGAATCTCGACAGCCACAGCGGGGATATTCTCGGCGATGCCTATGAGTACATGATCAGCAACTTTGCCTCGGACATGGGTCAGAAGGCCGGCGAATTCTATACGCCGCAGTCGGTTTCGACGCTCCTAACGCACATTGTCACGAGTGGTAACGAAGCGAAGAAGGGTTTCAGCGCTTACGATCCAGCGATGGGCTCTGGTTCGCTGCTGCTGAACGTCAAGCACTATATCGAGGATGCGGACTCCATCGAGTACTATGGCCAGGAGATCAAGACATCGACGTACAACCTGGCTCGCATGAATATGATCATCCACGGCGTGGCCGCGACGAATCAGCATTTGCACAATGCCGACACGCTGGACAAGGACTGGCCGGCCGATGAAGTCACGGACTTCGATGCTGTCATGATGAATCCGCCGTACTCGCAGAAGTGGAGTGCTGACAAAGGGTTCCTGAGCGATCCGCGCTTTTCAGACTACGGTGTGCTGGCACCGAAGTCAAAGGCCGACTATGCCTTCCTGCTGCATGGCCTCTATCATCTGAAGTCAACGGGCACAATGGGCATCGTCCTGCCGCATGGCGTCCTGTTCCGCGGCGGCACGGAGGGCAAGATCCGCCAGAAGCTCCTGGAAAAGGGCTATATCTATGCCGTCATCGGCCTGCCAGCTGGTATCTTCTACTCGACGACAATCCCGACCATCATCATGGTTCTGAAGAAAGATCGTCCGGGCCGTGAGGTGCTCTTTATCGACGGCAGCAAGGAGTTTGTCAAAGGCAAGCCGCAGAACACCTTGGCTGCCGACAATATCAAGCGCCTTTTCGCTGCTTATCAGGCAAGAGTAGACGAAGATAAGTTTGCCCATGTGGCAACCTTCGACGAGATTCAGGAGAACGACTACAACCTGAACATCCCGCGTTATGTCGATACCTTCGAGCCGGAGCCAGAAATCGACCTTGCCGAGCTCAACAAAGAAATGGCAGAAACTGATGCAGAGATTGCTAAGAATGAAGCCGAGCTACTGGCCATGATGCAGGAACTGACGACAGATGATGAAAAAAAGGCCAAGGACCTGCAGAATTTCCTTCGTTTAATGAAGTGAGGTGATTCGTATGAAGAAAACATTAAAGAAAGCATCTTTTGTTCGCTTCAAAGGATTTACGTCACCATGGGAGCAGATAACATTATCAGAATTAGCAACAATGCATGCTAGAATTGGATGGCAAAACCTACGGACTTCTGAGTTTTTAGATAATGGGGAGTATCTTCTTATTACTGGAACGGATTTTGATGATGGACATATAAATTTTGCAACATGTCATTATGTGGAGAAAGAACGATATAAGCAAGATAAAAATATACAAATAAAAAATGGAAGTATCTTGATAACTCAAACTTCGCAGTTGCTAAACTACTAATTTATTCT
>NZ_QRVW01000033.1:0-26068 GCF_003458855.1 Mitsuokella sp. AF21-1AC | reverse complement strand
GCGGCCCTCTTGTTTTTGGGGATCTGTTATTTCACAGCCCCCATGACCATTCATTCTGTCTCAGACCGGGATACGACAAAGGAGTCAAGCCCGGCAAAGGCGAACTGCTCGAGGCTGCGCACAAGCGTGACGAGCGAGAGCTCGCGTTCGTAGAGGACTTCATACTGTGACTCCTGATGGATGAGGAAGGCCGCGGCGAACGGCGCCATGAAGCCGATGACGATGCCGCGCAGCCGCACGTCGTCGGCCGCGAGCCCCGTGTACTCGGCAAACATGCGCAGCATGAGGTCCCGCTTCGGCACGATGTTCTGCGTGAAGATTTCCTCGAAGAGCGGCGAAGGATGCAGGAGTTCCCGCGCCCAGACGCGCAGCTCCCAGGACGGCTTGATGAGGGTCTGGCGCAAAAATGTCGCGAGAAAGCGGCGAATCTTCGCGCGCGGCGGTGCGGCGGAGGCCTCGATGTCCTGGATGGCGTCGAGACTCATGAGGTGCTGGTGCACGACGCGCAGCAGCTCCTCGTAGAGGCCGTCGCGGCTGCCGAAGTGGTAGTTGACGGCCGCGAGATTCGTGCCCGCGAGCTCGCAGATCTCCTTGCTCGTCGTCGCCTCGTAGCCCTTGGCGGCGATGAGCCGACCCGCGCACGTCAGGAGTTTTTCGCGCGTGGCCTGCCCGTCTTCCCTCTGTATCTTTTTCATACAATCACCTTTCTGTATCAAGCCGCCTTGTGGCGGAAGAGCCAGCCCGCTGCCGGCATCGTCACGGCCGCGACGGCGAGCATCGGGATGAAGTCGAAGCCGATTTCCGCAAAGCCCGCGCCCTCGAGATAAATGCGGCGCACGGCGTCGACGATGAAGCGCATCGGATCCGCCCACGTCACGAGCTGCAGAGCCTCGGGCATGTTATCGACCGGCGTCACGAGGCCGGAGAGCAGCACCATCGGGATCATCAGCACGAGCAGGTAGACGAGCACCTGCTGCATGTTGCGCGAGATCGACGAGATGGAGAGCCCGAGTCCTGTCGTGCTCACGAGGAAGACGAAGATCGACGTAAACAGCGTGACAAACGAGCCCGCAAACGGCACCTCGAACCAGAAGCGCACGATGAGAAACAGCATCATGCTCTGGAAAAGCCCGACGAGGACGGGCGGCACGGCCTTGCAGATGAGGATCTCCGTCGGCGAGAGCGGCGTGACGAGCAGCTGGTCAAAGGTGCCGAGCTCCCGCTCCCGCGCGATGGAGAGCCCCGCGAGGAACATGACCTGCACGAAGGCGATCATCGCGAGGAACGACGGCAGGAACGTCCAGCGGCTCAGCTGGTTCGGGTTGAACCACGTGCGGCTCTCGACGGTAACGGGCAGATGGCCGCCCGTCTGCTGCAGGCTCCATTCCGAGGCAATCGATGTGACGTAGCGCGACGTCATGCCCGCGATCATCGGATTGCGGCCGTCCGTGATGAGCTCGACGGGCGCCTGGCCCTTCTCAAGCTGCGTGTCGAAATCGCCCGGGATCACGACGATCAGCAGCACGTCGCTGCGGTAGAGCGCGTCCGTGACATCGGCCACGCGCTCCCCCGCCGCCGCGCACGAGAAGGCCGGCGAGCCCTCAATCGCCGCGAGGAAGCTGCGCGAGGCCGAGGAATGCGAGGCATCGACGACGGCGTACGGGATGTCCTCGAGGTTGTAGTTGGCCGCGTAGCCAAACAGGAAGCCCTGCAGCAGGATGGGCATGACGAGCTGAAAGCGCATGCGCCGGTCGCTGAACAGGCCGATGAGTTCCTTCTGGCAGAGAAAGAAGAGATGGCGCAGGAAAAGCATGAGATTCATTCTTTGAGCTCCTTTCGCGTCAGATAGAAGGCCAGCCAGAGGAAAAAGACGGCAAAGCCCAGCAGCACGAGGGTGTCGCGCACGATGAGCGGCGGATAGCTGCCCGTGAGGAACAGGGACTTCATGAGCTCGAGGTAGTACGTCGTCGGAAAGATTTCGCTGACGAGCTGGATGAACCAGGGCTCGACGTGCAGGTCAAAGATGAAGCCCGAGAGCAGGACCGACGGCAGGAAGCTGATCATCAGCGAGGTGTGGCAGGCCAGGAACTGATTGCGCGTCAGCGCCGAGATCACGAGCCCGATGCCGAGCGCCACGACGAGGTAGAGCATGGATTCGCCGAGGATCAGGGCGAGGGAGCCGCGCATCGGCAGCTCGTAGAGGTAGCGGCCCGCAAGCAGGCAAAGCGTCATGCCCAGAAAGGCGACGCCGAAGTACGGGATCATCTTGGCGAAGATGAGCTCGGCGATGCGCATCGGCGTCACGAAGAGCGACTCAAAGGTGCCGCGCTCCCACTCGCGCGCCATGACGACGGCCGTCAGGAACACGCCGCTGATCGTGAGCACGAGCATGAGGATGCCGGGCAGGTAAAACCAGGTGCTCGTGTTGGCATCGTTGAACCAGATGCGCGAGGTGACGGCGACCTGTCCCTTCGCACGGCTCGTGAGGCCCTGCTCCGCCGCCCAGGCGAGCACGCTTGATTCGACGTAGCCCTGCGCCGACATGGCCGTCGTCGATTCCGTGCCGCAGAGGATCAGCTGGACCGTGGCGTCGCGCGTCGCGAGGCGGCGCGTGAAGTCCTGTGGCACGCGCAGGACGGCCGTCACCTCATGCGTGCGCATCTTCTGCTCGGCCTCCGCCATCGAATGCAGGAAGACGGGCCGGAAGTACTCGGAGCCCTGCGTGAAGCTCACGAACTGGCGCGCCGTCGGCGAGGAATCCTCGAGCACGACGGCCGTCGGCACGTTCTTGACGTCGAGACTCAAGCCGTAGCCGATGATGAGAATCAGGATGAGCGGCAGCACGATGCCCATGAGCAGGCTGCTCTGGTCGCGCAAAAGCTCCAGCATCTCCTTGTGCGTGAGCGCGAGGAGCCTGCGGAAAAAGCCCTTATTCATGATGCTCGCCCCCTCTTCCCTGCTCGACAATCGCCACGAAAATATCGTCCATCGCATCGTCCTGACGCCCGAGCCGCCGGCGGATCTCGGCGGGCGAGCCGAGCACAAGCAGCTTTCCGTGATCCTGGATCATGAAGCGGTCGCAGTATTCCGCTTCCTCCATGAAGTGTGTCGTGATGATGATCGTCGTGCCGCGCGCCGCAAGGTGCGTGATCTGCTGCCAGAAGGCCCGGCGCGCGAGCGGGTCGATGCCGCTCGTCGGCTCGTCAAGGAACAGGATCCGGGGCTCGTGGATGAGGGCTGCCGCCATCGACAGGCGCTGCTTGTAGCCGCCGGGCAGATGATCCGCGCGCGTATCTTCCTGATCCTTGAGCTGAAATTCCTCCATGACGGCCGCGATGCGCTGACGCAGGTGACGGCCGTAGAGGCCGCAGGCCCCGCCGAAGAAGCGCAGGTTCTCGTAGACGGAAAGGCCGCCGTAAAGCGAGAACTTCTGCGCGACGTAGCCGATGTTCGCGCGCGCCTGCGTGCGTGCCGTGCGCAGGTCGACGCCCGCGACGCGCAGCTTGCCGGAGGTCGCGGGCAAAAGGCCGCAGAGCATGCGGAACGTCGTCGTCTTGCCCGCGCCGTTCGGGCCGAGCAGGCCGAAGACTTCGCCGCGATGGACATCGAAGGATGTGTGCGAGACGGCCGTGAAATCGCCGAATTTCTTGACGAGATCGCGCACCTCGATTTCCACGGGGGCCCCGGCGTCCATGGCGCTGCCTGCATCCTGAGCCGGTGCCGGCTCGTTTTCTGCCGGCGGCATGACCACATTTTCTTCGCCGGCTGAGGCCGCCTGCCTTGCCTCGTCGTCCTTGAGGAGCATCATGAAGCCGTCCTCGAGGCGCGGCACGAGCGGCTTGGCCGTGAGCCCGAGTTCCCGGAGGACCGTGAGCTCCTCAGGACGCCCGCGCGTCGTGAAGCGCACGCCGCCAGCTGCCGGCACGGCATCGAGCACGGTATCTTCACCGAGCAGCTTGTCCTGCAGCGTACGCATCGCCATGCCTGCTGGCGGCACGGCACGGTAGCAGCAGCCTGCGGCGATCCCTGAGAGGTCCTCAGGCGTGCCGCTTGCAAGGATCCGCCCGTGGTTGAGCACAAAGACGCTCTTGCAGCGCGCGGCTTCTTCCATATAGGCCGTGCTCACGAGCACGGAAAGGTTTTCTTCGCGCACGAGCTTCAACAGGATTTCCCAGAGCTCGCGGCGCGAGAGCGGGTCGACGCCGACGGTCGGCTCGTCGAGCAGCAGCAGCTCCGGCGAGCGCACGAGTGTGCAGGCAAGGCCGAGCTTCTGTTTCATGCCACCTGACAGCCTGCCCGCAAGCCTGCCCGTGAAGGCCGCAAGCTCCGTCATCGCGAGCAGGTGTCGGAAGCGCTGCTCGCGCAAGTCTTCCGGCACGCCGTGCAGCCTCGCGTAGAGCTCCATGTTCTCGAGCACCGTCAGGTCCTCGTAGAGACCGAAGCGCTGCGGCATGTAGCTCAGGACGTCCTGCACCTGCTGCGGCCGCCTGGTGACGTCGAGGTCCGCGACCTGCAGTCTGCCGGCCGTCGGCTTCATGAGGCCGCAGACGAGCCGCATGAATGTCGTCTTGCCCGCGCCGTCGGGGCCGACGAGCGCCGTGATCTGCCCGCGCGGCACCGTGAGATCGAGGGCTTCGAGCGCGACGGCCGTGCCGTGCTTGCCCGCAAAGACCTTGCGCAGGCCGCGCGCCTCGATGATGCCGTCCTTCATGACGTCACGCTGCGCACCGCCAGCCTCCTTTTCCTCTCCTGTCATCACGCTTCGCCTCCTTCCCCTGCCGGTCCGCCGCTGCGATTTCGCGTATCAGCCCCATAAACGGCGCGGATCCTCAGCCGCCCTGGCGCACTCATAAGGCAATCCGGACCGTTGCCGGCATGCCGAGCCGCAGCACATTGTCGTCGTCGGTCACGTAAACGCGCACCTCGTAGACGAGCGCCGTGCGCAGTTCATCCGTCTGCACGGTCTTCGGCGTGAATTCCGCCGTATCCGAAATGTAGCCGATCTGCCCGTGGATTGGCTGGTCCTTCCGGCTGTCGATGTAGACGTCGGCCGCCTGGCCCTCGTAGATGCGGCCAAGATCCGTCTCGCTGACGTAAGCCCTCACCCATTTCTTGTCGAGCAGCGAGAGCTTGAAGACGGGTGCCGAGGGCGAAGCCATGTCGCCGGGCTCCAGCAGGCGCGAGCGGATGACGCCGTCGGCCGGTGCCTTGAGCTCGTACTGCGAGAGCACGTACGCCTCACGCGCGCGCTCCTCCTGCAGGGACTTCAAGGTAGCCTCCGCCTCGCGCACATCCTCTTCGCGCGGCCCGGCCTGTGCTTCCTGCAGGGCCTGCGATGCTTCGGCGACGGCCGCCTCCTTGGCATTGGCCTCGGTGCGCGCATTGTCGAGCTCCTGCTCGCTCACGCCCTCGACGCTGTCGTAGATGGCCTGGCGGCGCATGTAGACGCCCCGTGCATACTCAGCCGCGGCCTGTGCCGAACGCAAACGCGCCTCGGCCTGGCGGACCTCCTCCGTGCGCGTGCCGTTGTGGAGCTTGTCGACCGTACTCTGCTGCGCGGCGATCTGCGCGTCGGTCTTGCGCAGCGTGAGCATAAGTTCATCGCTGTCGAGATGGCCGAGCACATCGCCCTCCCTGACCGTATCGCCTTCCTCCACGAGGAGATCCCTGATGCGGTCGCTCTCGCGGAAGGCCACGGTGATCTCGCGCACGTCGACGTTCCCCGACAGCGTGATTTCGCGCGCCGCCGCGAGCCTTGCCTGCTGCTCATGGCGCTGATACGCGTACCAGATACCGCCAATCAGCACGATGAGTACCAGGACGGCCGCGATTTTCTTTGGCTGTTTCATGATAGACCCCTTCCCCTTTGCCTGTTGCGTCTTTTGCTCTTCTGATTCTTACCCGGATTTCAAATTCAAATTTCATTTTGTTTTTATTATATCAAATTCAAATTTGAATTTCAATTATAGAGCTGAAAGAAACAGAGGCCGCAGCCGGAAAACCGGCGCGGCCTCTGTTTCATCTATGCATTGTGTATGGAATTAGAAGGGGTTTGCAAATGTGAACAGGTCATCCTTTCTTCTCTTCGGGGATGTCCATGATGGCCTGCGGTCCACGGTCGCCCGTGCGGATGCGGACGGCGTCGGTGAGCTCGTAGACGAAGATCTTGCCATCGCCGATGTTGCCCGTGCGCACGGCTTTCTGTGCGACTTCGAGGACGCGCTCGACCGGAATCTCGCAGACGACCGTCTCGAGCTTGATCTTCGGCACGAGGTTGATGTCGTACTCCTTGCCGCGGTAGACTTCCGTGTGGCCCTTCGAGAGGCCGCAGCCGAATACCTGGCTGACTGTCATGCCGAGCACGCCGATATCGTTGAGCGCCTGCTTGAGTTCTTCGAGTTTGCTGGCGCGGGTGATGATCTCTACTTTTGTAATCTTCATGGCTGCCTCACTCTTTCTGCGTGTTTAAAATCGTGTTCGCGAGCATCTCGCTGGAGTTCTCAAGCGATGCGACGATCGGGCTGCCGGCCATCATGGCGCTGGCATAGCCGCGCTCGCCGTGCTCGACGACATCGAGGCCTGCAATCTCCTCCGTCTCGTCGGCGCGGACCTTCATGAAGGCGCTGACGATCTTGAAGAGGATGAAGGTACCGACGATGGCCAGCGCATAAGCGACGATGACCGAGACGACCTGCGCGAAGAGCAGATGCGAATCGCCGTAGAAGAGACCGTCGGCACCAGCCGGGTTGACTTCCGTCGTGGCCCAGAGGCCTGTGGCAATCGAGCCCCAGGTACCGCCGATGCCATGGACACCGAAGGCGTCGAGGGAATCATCGTAACCGAGCTTCTCCTTGAGGACGGCGACGGCGAGGTAGCAGACGATGCCGCCGATGAGGCCGATGCAGACAGCAGGCATGGGCTTTACGAAGCCGGCAGCCGGCGTGATGGCGACGAGGCCGGCGATGCAGCCGGATGCGGCGCCGAGGATGGTCGGCTTGCCGTTGCGGATCCACTCAACGAGGACCCAGGAAACCGTGGCGGCAGCGGCGGCAGCCTGCGTCGTGACGAACGCGTTGGCTGCAAGGCCGTTGGCACCAAGGGCCGAGCCGGCGTTGAACCCGAACCAGCCGAACCAGAGGAGCGCTGCGCCGAGGACCGTCATCGGCAGGTTGTGCGGCAGCATGGCGAACTGGCCATAGCCGCGGCGTGCACCGAGCAGGATGCAGATGGTTAGGCCGGAAACACCGGAAAGGATGTGGATGACGAGGCCGCCGGCGAAGTCAAGGGCGCCGAGCTGAGCGAGGAAGCCGCCGCCCCATACCCAGTGAGCCATCGGGTTGTAGATGAGGATGGCCCAGAGCAGGATGAGGACAGCAAAGGCGGCGAAGCGCATGCGTTCGGCAAATGCACCCGTGATGAGGGCCGGCGTGATGACGGCGAACATGCACTGGAAGGCGACGAATGCGAGTTCCGGAATCGTGCCGTTCTCCAGCACATTGAGGCCGACGCCCGCAAGGCCAATCTTGTCGAGGCTGCCGATGAAGCCGCCGATATCCGTGCCAAACGTCATGGCATAGCCGAGGATGATCCATTCAACGGAAATCATCGCTACGATGAAGAAGCTCTGCATAATCGTGGTCAGGACGTTTTTGCTGCGGACCATGCCGCCGTAGAAGAAAGCCAGACCAGGTGTCATGATGAAGACCAGGGCCGCACTGATGAGGACCCAGGCCGTATCGCCCGTATCAATCATGTGAATCATTTCCTTTCTTGGTCCGAAGACGAATTTGGGATAATTGCTTTGCATAGCCGCAGGAAGGGGAGTGAAACGAAAAAGACGCCCAGCCGCCCCGCTCCCGCGAGAATCTCGCGGCAGGGAACCACTGGACGCCATTGTCCATTTCTGAGTTGATGATGTTAGGAATGTTGCGGATATGCAGTCAGCCTGAAGAACAGAAAAAGCCCCGCAGAACCTGGTACCTAGGTTTCTCGCGGGGCTCCATTGCCTCTTGTTCTCTTGCTGATGTGTCTATTATAGCTTCCGGCCCTGCCGGCGTCAACCCCTCTTTTTATGTATACAGTATTACACATGCGCAGGGTGCATCAGAGCCAGAGGCTCCCCTGCATCAGGCTGCCCATCGCACAGGCTCCTTGGGCCCCGGCTGCGCGCACGAGCGGCACGCGCGCGGGCGTCAGGCCGCCAATGGCGTAGACGGGAAGCGGCACGGCGGCGGTGACCGCCTGCAGGAAGTCCAGCCCGCGCGGCGGCAGGCCCGGCTTGCACGAGGTTGCAAAGATGTGGCCGGCAAAGATATACGTGCAGCCGAGGCGCACAGCTTCCTGCGCGTCCGCGACGCTGTGGCACGAGGTGCCAAGCTCCATGAAAGACGCCAGGGAGGAGCGCTCTGCCGGGACGAGGCGGCGAAGACGAGGCAACGGCAGATGCACCCCTGCGGCATGCTGGCGCCTGGCCACGTCAGGGAAGCCGTGCACGATGCCGGGGACCCCCGCCTCTTTGCAGAGATGAAGGACCTTTTGCGCGAGCGTTTCGTAGGCTTCTTCCGTTAGGTCCTTCTCGCGCAGCACAATGGCCCGCGGCTGGTGAGCAGCGATCGCGGCCAGGCGCGCGAGGAAATCCTCTTCATGGGCAAACACATGGCGATTCGTCACGCAGATGACATCAGAGATAGACATAGTCGTTGAGGACGGGCTGCAGGCCCTCGGCGGCCATATCGTGGTACATGCTGCCGAGGCTGCGGGAATCGCAGATCTCAAACTGCGCGTCGCCCTTCTCCTCCGTCTCCTTCCCCGTGTATTTCTCCTCGTGGTCGCCGATGCCCGTCGAGACGCCCGCCGAGATCTTCGTCGCCGCGATCTTCGCGATGCCGTTGCGGAAGGACGCCCTCTCGCGCGACGAGACGGTGATGCCGACATACGGCAGGAAGATGCGGTACGCGCAGATAATCTGGCAGAGCTGGCGCTCGCCGACGTCGAGCGGGTTGATCTTCTCGTTGTTGATGATGGGTCTGAGGCGCGGACACGACAGCGAGAATTCCGCCTGCGGATACTTGCGCTGCAGATGCCAGACGTGCAGTGCCGTTGCGAGCGCATCCTTGCGGAAATCCGCGAGGCCGAGGAGTGCCGAGAAGCCGACGCCGCGCATGCCGGCCATGAGCGCGCGCTCCTGCGCCTCGAAGCGGTACGGCCAGACGCGCTTGTGGCCCATAAGATGCAGCGTCTCGTATTTCTTGAGGTCATACGTCTCCTGGAAGACCGTCACGTAGTCCGCGCCGCATTCATGCAGGTACTTGTAGTCCCTGACGTTCATCGGGTAGACTTCGAGGCCGACGTTGCGGAAGTATTTGCGCGCGAGTTTGCAGGCCTCGCCGATGTAGGCGACGCTGCTCTTCGTCTTGCTCTCGCCCGTGAGCAGCAGGATCTCCTCCATGCCGCTCCTGGCGATGACCTGCATCTCATGCTCGATCTCCTCGGACGTCAGCTGCAGGCGCTGAATGTCGTTGTAGCAGTTGAAGCCGCAGTAGACGCAGTAATTCTCGCAGTAATTGGCGATGTAGAGCGGCGTGAAGAGATAGACCGTGTTGCCGAAATGGCGGCTCGTCTCGAGCCGCGCACGCCTTGCCATCTCCTCGAGCAGGGGCTGCGCGGCAGGCGACAGCAGGGCCTTGAAATCCTCGACGCTGCAGATGCGGTGGTCGAGCGCGCGACGGACGTCCTGGATCGTGTAGGCATCGGGATCGTAGGCGTTCATGGCCGCGATGACCTTCTCGCGCACATCGGAGCGGATCTCTTCCATATCCGGCAGATAGGCCATGGGGTCCGTGCGGCACGAGGGATCGTGCTCAAGGCGGTGTTTCTTGGCGAGTGCGGCCTCGCTCAGGCGGCTGGAATCCACGAGGAACTGATTCTCTTTCATAACTGCCACCTCCTCAATTGCGCAGGAAACCCGTCAGCGGGTCGGAAGCCTCGGCGCCGCGGCTCAGCACGCGCCCGAGCCCCGCAAGGTACGCCTTGCGGCCCGCCCGGATGGCGTCGCCAAAGGCTGAAGCCATGAGCGGCACATTGCCGGCCGTCGCGAGCGCCGTGTTGGCCATGATGGCCGCCGCGCCCATCTCCATGGCCTCGCATGCCTGCGACGGCGCGCCGATGCCGGCGTCGACGATGATCGGCAGGTCGATCTCATCGATGAGGATCTGGATGAATTCCTTCGTCGCGAGTCCCCGGTTCGAGCCGATGGGCGCTGCAAGCGGCATGACGGCGGCTGCACCGGCCGCTGCGAGGTCGCGCGCGGCGTTGAGGTCGGGGTACATGTAGGGCATGACGATGAAGCCTTCCTTCGCGAGGATTTCCGTGGCCTTGATTGTCTCGTTGTTGTCCGGCAGCAGATACTTGGAGTCGCGCATGATCTCGATCTTCACGAAATCGCCGCAGCCGAGCGCCCGCGCAAGGTGTGCGATGCGCACGGCCTCGTCCGCCGTACGCGCACCCGACGTGTTCGGCAGGAGCGTGATATTTTTTGGCACGTAGTCGAGGATGTTTTCCTTCTCTTTCGTGTTGGCGCGGCGCACGGCCACCGTGATGAGCTCGGCGCCGGCATACTCGACCGCCGCCTGGATGAGCTTCAGCGAGTACTTGCCCGAGCCCAGGATGAAGCGCGAGTGAAACGTGTGGCCGCCGATGACGAGTGCATCGTCTTTTGCTTCCTTATCACCGGCGCCCGAGCCGCCGCCCATGAAGCAGACGACCTCGACCTCATCCCCATCGCTGAGCACCGTCGTATCGTAGGCCTCGCGCGCGAGGATCACGCCGTTGTGCTCCACGGCCACGGCCCGCCGGTCGTAGCCGGCCTCCGCCAGATAATCCGCCACGCTCAGGCCCTCTTTTGCCTGCAGCTCGCCATTGATTCGTACCATCTTGCATCCTCCTCCGAAAATCACAGCTCCCCAACGTCCCGGCATGCTCAAAACGCCACCAGCCAAAACAAAAAGGGAGGCAACCTGACTCTGGTCGTCTCCCTGTACATGCAGAAACATCGCTCGATCGCATTTCCTGCGCATCCCTACGTTGGCATTATCCAAATCAGGTTCCCGGGTCGGAGTCACGAACTCCCTCTCAGCCTGCTTTGACGCCGCGCGCTGCGGCCGCCGGGCAAGCTCCCCGTGTCTATGGAATTGTAAAATCCTTAAAACGCTTTTTATTATAGACGAAACGATACAGAATTACAACCGTTTCCGCGAAAAAACGCCTGCTTTACACGAGATAGGGCGCAAGGACGGCCTGCCAGTCCGCGAGCGGCGTACGGCGCACCGTTTCGTGGAAGGCCTCGCCCGCCTCGCGCACGGCGAAGTAATGCGCGACGAGTGCGCAAAGTGCCGCGAAGAGCTTCGCATCTGCCACGCGGCCCGCAAGCGGCTGAGCGTAGGCCGCATCGGGGCCGAGCGAACCGCCCACCTGCACGGTGTAGACGGGCGTCACCTCGCCGTCGACCTTCGCGCGGCCGCCCGTCAGGCCGATGTCCGCGATCTGCGGCTGCGCGCACGAATGGAAGCAGCCCGTCAGATTGATGCGCACAGGCACGTCGGCCGCGGGGAACGCCGCATCGAGCGCCTGCGTCAGCTGCTGCAGGCGGTCCTTCGTCTCAATCGGCGCGAAATTGCAGTAGGCATTGCCCGTGCACGACGACGCGTAGCCCGAGAAGAGCCCCGGCTGCAGCGGATAGCGCGCAAAGAGCTCCTCGGCAAGCAATGCGTCGAGGCGCTCAGCGGGGATGTCGAGCAGGATGAGATTCTGCGAATTCGTCGTGCGCAGGCGGCCCGTGCCGTAGGTCTTCGCAAGCCCTGCAAAGGCGCGCAGGTCCGCGGCCTCGATGTGGCCCTTGGCGAGATGCACGCCGACATACGAGAGCCCCGGCTGCTTCTGTGCGTGGACGCCGTAGAAGCGGCCGTACTGCCACGGCGCCGTGACCTCCTCGCCGCCAGCTTCGAGCGTTCCCGTCTGGGCCGTGATCTTCGCGGCCACGGCGCAGATGCCAAGATCCGCGACGAGGTATTTCAAGCGGCAGTGATTGCGCTTCTCGCGATATCCTTCGTCGCGGAAGAGCGTCGCCACGGCCTTGGCGACCGGCAGCACCTCTTCGGGGCGGATGAAGAACGGCAGCTTCTGCGCGAGGTACGGCTCCGCCGAGAGGCCGCCGCCCACGTAGGCGTGAAAGCCCGTCTCGCCCGCGCGCCGGGCCGGCACGAACGCGAGGTCGTTGATGCGCGCGAAGCCGGCGTCGTGCGGATTTGCCGAGATCGACACCTTGAACTTGCGTGGCAGGTTCGAGAAGTCGCGGTTGCCGAGGAAGAAGCGGTACGTCTCCTCGACGAGCGGCGTCGTGTCGAGGAGTTCCTCGGGGTCGACGCCCATGAGCGGATTGCCGAGGATCGTGCGCGGCACATCGCCGCAGGCCTCGACGGAGCTCAGGCCGGCCTCCGCGAGGGCGCGGCGGATAACGACGGCGTCGCGCAGCGTGATGTTGTGGATCTGCACGGCCTGGCGGATCGTGATCTGCACCTCATCCCTGCCGTACGCGTGCGCGAGATCCGCGAGCACCTCGGCCTGCGCGGCTGAAAGCGTGCCCGACGGCAGCTTGACGCGCACGAGGAAATGGCCGTCGCGCGGCCGCTGCGCGTAGATGCCGGCCCATTTGAGCCGCTCGACGTCGCCGGGGTCGAGCTCCGAGAACGCTTTGCCGGAAAGCGCCTCGATCTCCCCGAAAATGTCGAGGCCGTCCTTTTCCTGTTTCCACTGCTCATTGCGGTTGCTTGTCACTGCTGTCATCTTCAATCTCTCCTGTTCATCTGGTTTTCCATGCAAAAATGGAGGTCCCGGCACACAAACGGTGCACAGGAACCTCCATTCTTTGGTCAGTTCGCTATGAATACCATTACGATACCATACGAAGGCCAAACTGTCAATCTTATTATTCCTATAATTTCGCTATGAATTTGCCGGACTGTGCCTCAGCGGCGGCCGAATGCGAAGATCTTGACGAACAGGAACGTGATGGGCACGCCGAGCACGGCCGCGATGAGGAAGCTCACGAGCGACGGCAGCCCGAGCCAGTTGTAGAAGACGAGCACGATGATGTTCTGGATGATGTAGTTCGGCACGTACGACAGGAAGAACTTGACGTAGCGCGCAAGCGTCAGACGTGTTGGGAAGACGAGCCAGCCGTTGAGGATGTAGGCATTGATGTTGCTCAGGAGGTAGCCCGCGTTGAACGCGACGTTCGCGTTGCCGAGAAGCGGCGTCAGGAGCTCCGCGAGGAAGCTGCAGAGGAACGTGTTGATGCAGCCGACGACGAGGAAGAGCAGGAACTCACGCGAGAGGAAGTGGCGCTTGAGCGTCCCGAGGTCAAACTGCATGGCCGTTCACCTGTCCCTTCGCTGCACCTGCCGGCGGGGCAAAGCCCGCGGGAGCCGCCTCCCCGCAGTCTGCCGGCTTGCCACGCTCGAGGAGATAGAGCGGACGGCGCTTCGTCTCCTCGTACGTGCGGCCGAGATACTCGCCGATGATGCCGAGGATCATGAGCTGCAGCCCGCCGAAGAACGCGACGCACGCGATGATCGTCGGCCAGCCCGCCACGGTATCCTCGCGCACGAATGTCTCAAACAGCACGTGCAGGAACAGGACGACGCTGACCATCATGCTGAAGAAGCCGACGTAGAGCCCGATGCGCAGCGGGAACGTCGAGCACGTGAAGACGCCGTCGACCGCGAGCCGCCACATCTTGCGCGGCGAGAACTTCGAGACGCCCGCGTAGCGCGGCGGCGCCGTGAAATGCACCTGCTTCTGGCGGAAGCCCATCGAGCCCACGAGACCGCGGATGAAGCGCGCGTGCTCGCGGTAGCGGCGAAACGCGACGACGACCTTGTGGTCCATCAGGCGGAAATCCGAGCCGCCCGGCTGCACGGGCACCTCCGAGATGATGTTGAGGAATTTATAATACGAAGCCGACGTTGTGCGCTTGAGCCACGAAGCGTCCTCCGTTGCCTCGCGGATGGTCTGCACGACTTCATAGCCATCCTCCCAGTCGCGGAGCAGGGCCGGGATCATCTCGGGCGGATGCTGCATGTCGCCGTCCATCGTGATGACGGCATCGCCGTCCGCGTGGTCGAGGCCGCACGTCAGCGCGAGCTGATGGCCCGAATTGCGCGCGAGCAGCATCGGCTGGACGCGGCAGTCCTTCTGTTCGAGCTCGTGCAGGATGGCGCGGCTCTTATCGGCCGAGCCGTCGTCGACAAAGATGAGCTCCCAGGCGTAGTCCGGCAGCTTTGCCATCTCGTGGCAGACGGCCTCATAGAAATGACGCAGATTGGCTTCTTCATTATAGACGGGCACGACGATTGAGAGCGTGTGCTTCGGTGTTTCGTTAATGGCTGACATGATGACTGGCTTCCTTTCCCTCAGGTCCTGTTCTTCGCGTTTCCCGCGTCATTTCGCGGGCGGCAGGACCACTTTGATGATGAGCATGCCGTTTTCCTCGCCGACCGTCTCAAATGTCCCCTGCGGCAGCTGCTCCTTGAGGTAGGCCTCGCGCGGCACCTCACAGAGCACGAAGAACGGCACCCCCGCCGGCAGGTCCTCATAGGCAAGGAATGGCATGACATTCTTGGCATTCCAGCTGAGTCCCGAAGGCTTCACGCGCTCCATGTCGGCACGGTGGATGAGCTCGGGGATATTGCCGCCGTAGTAGAAAACCGTCGAGGTCCTGTACCGGATACGCTCTACATTGTAGTCGCCGCAGTTAACGACGAGGGCATCATCCACATTAAGATTCCTTAAACTTGCAGCGATCGCGCGCCCCGACTGCTGACCGCAGAGCGGCACGGCCACGGCGAACGTCAGCACGAGGTAGAGGCACCAGCAGGCGGCCGCGAGCCGTTTGACGAGCACGGTGCGCTCCTTGAGGAGCCGCGCGGCGAGAATGGCCATCGGCAGGAACGCCGGCAGGGTGTACGTCACGTACTTCGTCGCCATGCACTGGAAGAAGAGGTGGATGATCACGGCCCAGGTCAGGAGGAACACGGCATGCTCGCTCCAGCGCCTGGCCCAAAGATCGCGCCACGTCTTCTTGATGCGCCAGAGCACGAGGAACGACCACGGGCAGAAGCCCAGCAGGAAGATGACGATGTAGTAGAACCAGACGTCGTCGCGCGCGTGCTCCGAGACAGTCGCGCGCAGGAAATTCTGCACGCCGAAGAAGTTCGTGATGAATTCCATGCCGTGCAGGCGGTACATCAGGTAATACCAGCTGCCGCCCACGACGAGGAAGACGGCAAGGCCCGGCAGCCAGCCGAGGTGCAGCAGCTCACGGGGCTTTCTGCGCAGGCAGAGGAAGACGAGCATGATGAAGCCCGGCAGCAGGAAGCCGATTGGCCCCTTCGTGAGCACCGTGAGCCCCGAGAACAGGAACGCCAGCAGGTAGTATCGTCGACTGCCGCTGCGGTAGCCCAGGTAGAAGGCGATGAGCACCGAATTGAAGAAAAAGATGAAGGTCATGTCGGTGATGACGGCCTTCGAGAGGTAGAAAAACGCCGTCGTTGTCGCGAAGATCAGCGCGGCGAGAAAGGCCGTCGCTCTATCGTAAAGCTTCTTCGCAAAGTACCAGACCTGCAGCACGTCGAGCACGGACACGACGGCGGGGAAGAAGCGCGCGGCGAATTCATTGACGCCAAACAGGCTGAAACCCGCGAGCAGCTCCCAGTAGAAGAAAATCGGCTTGTCATACCAGAAATTGCCGTAAATGCGCGGCGAGATCCAGTCGCCGGCTGCGAGCATCTCCTTGGCCGTCAGCGCGTAGTTTGATTCCACCGGATCCGTAATGGCCAGCAAGTGATTGCCAGCAAACACCATGATGACGACGCCGAGCAGCGCCAGTGCCTGCTGCTGTTTTCTCATAACCTTCTCTCCCATCCCTTTGCCTGTCCACATAAAAAGGGCGGCCCCCAGATACTGGATACCACCACGCACCGGGCGCCGAGCCTTTTGCAAGCAAATTCTAATCTTGTATACTCTCCTTAGTATAATGGCCCGTCTGCCGTCTGTCAATGCAAGGTGCTTCCCTCCCTCTTTGCCCGTGCCCGGCCATGTGGTACAATAAAGCAAAAAGGGGGTATTCACATGAAATTCACCATCATCGGCGCGGGCGGCACGGGCGGCGTCCTCGGCGGCTATCTCGCCCATGCCGGCAATGACGTGACCTTCATCGCGCGCGGCCGGCACCTTGCGGCCATGCGCGAAAAGGGGCTGCTTATCCGCACGAATCACCGCGGCGACATCCTCGTGCCGAACGTCAGGGCCTGCACCATGGAGGAGTACGAAAAAAGCGGTGACACGCCCGACGTGCTCTTCGTCTGCGTCAAGTACTACAGCCTGCCTGATGCCATCGCGCTCGCGAAGCACTGTGCGGGCAAGGAGACGCTGATCATCCCGATCCTCAACGTCTTCGGCTCGGGCGCCGTCATGCAGGAAGAGCTGCCCGGCCTCACGGCGCTCGACGGCTGCATCTACGTCTTCGCCAAGATTGCAGAGCCCGGCGTCATCGCGCAGCCGCAGTCCATCCTGCGCGTCTTCTACGGCTTTCGCCCGGGACAGCCGCAGACGTTTGCGAAAAAGGCGCAGGAACTCGAGGCCATCATGCGCGCGGCCGACATCCACGCGCATTTCACGGATCAGATCCAGCGCGATGCCCTGACGAAATTCAGCTTCGTCTCGCCGATGGGCGCGGCCGGCCTCTACTACGGTGCGAAGAGCGACGATTTCCAGCAGCCGGGCGAAGTCCGCGAGACATTCGTCGGGCTCATCCGCGAGGTGCAGGCCGTCGGCGAGGCCATGGGCATCACCTTTGACCGCGACCTCGTGGCAAACGGACTGAAGCTCATGGACGCCTTCGCGCCGGGTCTCACGACCTCCATGCAGCGCGATGTCGCCAAGGGAGGTCCATCGGAATTCGCGGGCCTCGTCGACCGCATCGTCGCACTCGGCCAGAAATACCATGTCGCAACGCCCCTTTACGCGAAGATCAGCGCCTGGGGACACAAAAAAGGACTGGCCTGATGGCGGCCAGCCCTCATACCTTCTCATGAAGCAAGCACAATGAGTTCCCGCTCAGGCCTGCGGCCCGTACCACTCCGGACGGCGCAGCTTGAGCCAGGGAACTTTTTCTTGTCTCTGCCGTGCTTTGGCAAGGTCGAGCGTAACCGTCACGAGCTGCTCGCGGTCATCAGCCTTGCAGACGAGATTGCCCTCGGGGTCCGCGACGAGCGACTCGCCGATAAAATCCATCCCGCCCTCAAGGCCCACGCGGTTGCACATCGCGACGAAAACTTCATTCTGCATGGCCTGCACGCGGATCTCCCATTCGAAGAGCTCCATCGGCTCGGCCTTGCAGTTGGCCGTGGGCACGATGACGAGCTGCGCGCCCCTGAGCGCACACGTGCGAATGCTCTCGGGCAGATGGCGGTCGAAGCAGATCACGATGCCGACGCGGCCAAACGGCGTGTCAAAGACCTTGAAGCCATCCTCCGACGGCGTGTAGTAGTCGACCTCGTAGAACTGCGTCGCCTCAAAGACATGCACCATCGAGGCGTGGCCCGCAATCTTCCCCGCCGCATCGATCCAGAACGATCGGTCAAAGCGCCGGCCGTCCGCGGCCTCAAAGTAGAAGTTCGGCGAGATCATCATGTGCTGTGCGGCCGCGAGCTCCCGCAGCCTGCCGATGATCGCATCGTCTCCGCGCGTCACATACGCCGCGACGTCCTGCTGCGGATACTGCGGGAAAAACGGCGCATTCTGGATTTCCGGGAAGAACAGGAGGTCGCTGCCCGCCGCCTCGCGGACAAACGCCACCATTCTCTCCTCATTTTGCGCACGGTCCTCTCCCATGCGCATCTGTGCCATACTGAGTTTCATCAATTGGGTCATCGTATCACCTTACTTTCTGATGGTATCATCTCTCCGCCTTCTCCGCGCAAGATTAAAGGCGCTGCGGAATGTATCCTGGCTTCAGCACGCGGCTGAATATAGAAGGCGGGGACGAGAGCGCAACGCTGCGCGAAGCCGGCTGGCTAAAGGGATTTTTTCCTTGGGAATGAAGCCTGACGAACGTGCGAAACGCGCGCTGCTTGAACGACGCCCGTTCGCCAGGAAGCTGGCAGATGAGGGGGAAGGCGCTGCGGGATGTATTCCGGCTTCAGCGCACAGCTAAATGTGGAAGGCGGAGACGAGAGCGCAACGCTGCGCGAAGCCGGCTGGCTAAAGGGATTTTTTCCTCGGGAATGAAGCCTGACGAACGTGCGAAACGCGCGGTGCTTGAACGACGCCCGTTCGCCAGGAAGCTGGCAAGGAAAAAATCCCTTCTTAACGCCAGGCGCCAACGCTCCGCTTATGCACCCTCGTCCCCTACATGTATTGCCGCGGGCAATCGCTGTGCGCTTCCAGGCGGAATACATCCCTCCGCTCAGGCTCATTTCCTTCGGCAGAACACGAACGCAGCCTTCTCCGCGCACGGAGAAGGTGGCCCAAAGGGCCGGAAGAGGTCTTTGGACGGACGGGTAAAGGCAATGCTTGACTGCAAGTCCTCACAAGCGTCGTAACCCCGCGCACGGGGAAAGTGGCCCGCAGGGCCGAAAGGGGTCCATGGACTGACGGGCAAGAACAAAACTCAACTGCAAGTCCTCACAAGCGTCGTAGCCCGCGCACGGGCGCGAAGCGCGGGATGCCGGGGCATCCCCGGGGAAAGTGGCCCGCAGGGCCGAAAGGGGTCTACCGCGGACTGTACGTACAGTATTTCGCCACAATGGCTGCATATTCCTGCACGTCAGCCATATCCTGCTGCGAAGCTCCGTCATGCGGGCCGGCTTCCGCGAGCTCGCGCGCCGCCTCCTCCAGAAGGCGCTGCGTCCCCGGCAAATCGATCTGCCGGACGATCATCGTCTCCGCCTGCCGCAGCCGGAAATGCGCCCGCTCCGCCGGCTTATAGGCGTCAAAGACCGCCATCGTGGCAATCGCCGAAGCCTCCGCGTAATTGCCG
Organism: Mitsuokella sp. AF21-1AC; assembly: GCF_003458855.1. NCBI lineage: Bacteria > Bacillati > Bacillota > Negativicutes > Selenomonadales > Selenomonadaceae > Mitsuokella > Mitsuokella sp. AF21-1AC. The sequence goes on along the minus strand of NZ_QRVW01000033.1, from coordinate 6,972 downwards.
TCGTGCATGCAGCGCGCAAAGAGCAGCTCGCTCGTCGCCAGCGGCGTCTGATGCGCGCGGTTGTTGCGGATTGCCGCCTTCGTATTCTCATACTGGACGTCCCCGATAACCGCCATATCGCGATATTTCACATAAAGGCGCTGTGCCAGGCGCTCATACGCCCGCCGCGCCTGCACGCGTTCCCCTGCGGCCTGCCCCGGCACACGGGATTCCGCCTGCCGCGCCCCGTTCTGCCCTGCATGCTTTCGCGCCTCTCCCTGTGCCGCCCCGGCAGACACCACCTTCGCCTGCTCCTGCCGCACCACACCGTGCCGTGCCTGCAGAGCCCCTTCTGAATGCGCTGCCAAAGCCGGCACGCACGATACGCTCAGCAGAGCACAAGCCATCAGGCCGGTCCAAATCTTCTTCATCCTACGTTGATTCCTCCCGTGTCTCACTCAACCCATGTCAGCATTCCAGGATTTTATCAAGAATTCACTAATGAAATCATAACGCAATTCATCGTTTCCCGCAAGTTCATGGACCTCTTCCACCGCTAACGCGGTCCCCCTTCTCCCTACGGGGAGAAGGCTTGGGGCTCGTGGCCTTCGGCAGAATATACGAACGTACAAAGCGCAGCCTTCCCCGCGCACGGGGGCGCGAAGCGCGGGATGCCGGGGCATCCCCGGGTGTGGCCCGTAGGGCCGGAAGAGGTCCTTGGGCTGACGGGCCAGAACAAAACTCAACTGCAAGTCCTCACAAGCGGCGTAGCCCCGCGCACGGAAACAGCATAAAAAAACCGCCCGGAGAGGGCGGTTTTGCGTTATCTGGCTTTGATTCAGATCATGTCGTTCTTGATCATGTACTCGGCAATCTGCAGGGCGTTGAGAGCAGCGCCTTTGCGGATCTGGTCGCCGCAGACCCAGAAGTTCAGGCCGTGCTCGATGGACTCGTCCTTGCGGATGCGGCCGACTTCGACATCGTTCTTGCCGGACGTGAAGAGCGGCATCGGGTAGATCTGCTCAGCCGGATTGTCGCGGACGATGGCACCCGGGAAGGCGTCGATGGCCTTGCGGGCCGCCTCAACGCTGACCTCGTCCTCGAACTCGACGTTGACGGACTCGGCATGGCTGCGGTAGACCGGCACGCGGACCGTCGTAGCCGTGATGCGCAGGCTGTCATCCTCGAGGATCTTTCTCGTCTCGTTGACCATCTTCATCTCCTCTTTCGTGTAGAGGTTATCATAGAAGACATCGATCTGCGGGATGAGGTTGAAGGCAATCTGATAATGCTTCGGGAACTTCGCGCCCGGCAGGATATTGGCCTGCGGCTCACGGCCGGCGACAATATCCTCGACCTGCTGCTCGAGCTCAGCCATGGCTTCCTTGCCGCCGCCCGAAACAGCCTGATACGTCGAGACGACGATACGCTTGATCTTCGAGAGATCATAGAGCGGCTTGAGTGCCATCATCATGATGATCGTCGAGCAGTTCGGATTGGCGATGATGCCCTTGTGGCGCGCGATGGCCTGCGGGTTGACCTCCGGCACGACGAGCGGGACCTCCGGGTCCATGCGGAACGCGCTCGAGTTATCGATGACGACTGCACCGGCCTTGACGGCTGCCGGTGCGAACTGCTTGCTGGCTGCGCCGCCCGCGAACAGAGCAATCTCGACATCCTTGAAGGAGTCATCCGTCGTCTCCTCTACCGCGTACTCCTTGCCCATGAACTGGATCTTCTTGCCGGCGCTGCGTTTAGAAGCCAGCATCTTGAGGTTGGCAAAGGGGAAATTGCGCTCTTCGATGAGGTTCAGGAATTCCTGGCCTACGGCACCGGTCGCGCCGAGGATCGCTACGTTGTACTTCTTCATGGTAATCGTTCCTTTCTGCATACATTCCGGGAAATCCCGGATGAGTTCCTTTTTTATAATGATAGTAGAACGGGCAAAGGGATGGCTCAGTCGAGCAGCTTGTCGAGGCCGACCGTCAGGCCCTTGAGGCTGCGGACCTTCTTGGCGGCGAGCACGACGCCCGGCATGAAGGATTCACGGTTCATCGAATCGTGACGGATCGTCAGCGTCTGGCCGAGGCCGCCGAAGATGACTTCCTGATGTGCGACATAGCCCGGCAGGCGCACGCTGTGGATGTGCATGCCCTCGTAGTTCGCACCACGCGCACCTTGGAGCTTCTCGAACTCATCGGGGTTGCCCTGCTGATGCTCCTTGCGGACTTCCGCGATCATCTCAGCCGTCTGGATGGCCGTGCCCGATGGTGCATCGAGCTTCTTGTCGTGATGCAATTCAATGATCTCGACCTCTGGCATGTACTTGGCAGCCTGGCGCGACAGCACCATCAGCAGCACGGCGCCGATGGCGAAGTTCGGTGCGATGAAAGCCGGCGTATCGTTCTCCTCGGCAGCTTTGGCAATATCAGCCTTCTGCTCATCCGAGAGGCCCGTCGTACCGACGACCGGCGACGTCTTATGGGAAAGTGCCGTCATGACATTCGCGAAGACGACATCCGGACGCGTGAAATCCACCATGACTTCCGGTTTCAAGCGGTCAAGCGCAGCGGCAAGATCCGTCTCGACGAGGATACCGTTTGCCGGCAGTCCCACGAGCGTACCCGTATCCGCGCCGCCCTTGATATCCACGGCACCGACGAGCTCAAGCCCGTCTGCTTCCTGTACAGCCTTCAATACGGCCTGGCCCATGCGGCCGCAAGCACCATTTACGATTACTGTTGTCAAAATATGCGCCTCCAGTCAAAGCATAACGGCACATCCTCCCCCATTCGGGTCCTTGCATTTACCCGACAAACGTTCGCAGAGGATGCACGCATTTTTACATGTATTATACACATATTTGAGCGTCCTGACAAGCCTTGTGAAAAACAAACGTCAGGATTCCGTGATATGCTGGAACTGCTCCCGGTACTGCAGCGCGAGCACGGGCAGCACGAAGTCGAGATCCTCCCGGCGCTTGAGGCTCGCGATGGCCGCGCGGCGCGCTTCGATGAGGATATCGCTGTCCTTGAGCACATCGGCAATCTTGAGGTCGGGCAAGCCGTGCTGCATGGCACCGAAGAACTGGCCGGGGCCGCGCAGACGCAAATCCTCCTCGGCGAGCCGGAAGCCGTCAGACGTCTCCGCCATGATCGTCAGGCGTTCGCGAGCCTGCTGCGTCTTGCCTTCCGAGACGAGGATGCAGTACGAGGCATACGAACCGCGGCCGATGCGCCCGCGCAGCTGATGGAGCTGCGAGAGGCCGAAGCGGTCCGCATGCTCGACGACCATGATGCTTGCATTCGGCACGTTGACGCCGACCTCGATAACCGTCGTCGAGACGAGCAGCTTGATTTCTCCTTTATAGAAGGCTTCCATAACAGCCTCCTTCTCCGCCGGTCGCATCTTGCCGTGCACGAGGCCGCAGGCCATATCCTGGAAAATGCCGTAGCGCAATTCGTCGTAAATCTCCTCAGCCGAAGGCAGGTCGCTGTCCTCTTTCATCTCGATGAGTGGACAGACGACGTAGGCCTGACGCCCCTCCTCGAGCTGGCTGTGGACGTAGCGATAGATGAGTGGCCGCCGGTCCGGGCGGCGCACGAACGTGCGGATAGGCTTGCGTCCGGGCGGTAATTCGCGGATCAGTGAGACATCGAGGTCGCCGTAAACCGTCAGCGTCATCGTGCGCGGGATTGGTGTCGCCGTCATGACGAGCACGTCGGGCACGCAGCTTCCCTTTTTCTCGAGGGCCGTGCGCTGTGCGACGCCGAAGCGGTGCTGCTCATCGGTGACGACAAGCCCGAGCCGGTTGAACTGCACATCGTCCTGTATAAGCGCGTGCGTGCCGATGACGATATCCGTCTCATGCGCGGCAATCTCGTGGTAGACGGCCTCGCGCTGCTTTTTCGTCAGACGGCCCGACAAGAACGAGATGCGGATGCCAAACGGCTGCAACTGGCGGCAGAACGACTCATAATGCTGCTCGGCCAGAATTTCCGTTGGGGCCATCAGGGCTCCCTGGCAGCCGTTCTCGACAGTCTTGACGAGCGCAAGCATCGCGATGACCGTCTTGCCAGAGCCCACATCGCCCTGCACGAGGCGGCGCATCGGCACATCGCGCTCCATATCGCCGCGGATGTCCTGCCAGGTGCTCTCCTGGTCGTGTGTGAGCGTGAATGGCAGGCTCTTCCTGACACGCGTAAGAAGCTCGCCATCCTTTGCGTGCCGGATGCCCGCCGCGCTCTGCTGCACCTTTTTCTTTAAAAGCATCAGGCCGCACTGGATGAGGTAGAGCTCCTCGAAGGCCAGGCGCCGCCGCGCCGCCTTGAGCGCAGCAAAGTCCTTCGGGAAATGGATCGTCTCGAACGCCTCGCGGCGCGGCATCAGATGGTACTCCTGACAGACAGAAGCTGGCACGACCTCAGGAAGCTCGATATCTGCCGCGAGAGCCTCCTGCAGCAATTTGCGGAAAAATTTCTGATTGAGCCGCTCCGTCGCCGGATAGACCGGCTGGATACCGCAGTGTGCCGCCGCTTCCTCCTCGCCCGTCTCCTCTGTCAGGATCTCAAAGGAACTCAGCTGGCTCATCTCGAACTGCCCGCGCCCGCCGAATGCATACGCAGCCCGGCCCGTCACGAAGATGCGGCGCCCGACTATGAGCTGCTTCTTGAGATACTTCTGGTTGAACCACGTCACCTTGAGGAAGCCCGAGCCATCGCCGATGAGCGCCGTAAGGATCGTCATGCCGCGCCGGCCGCCCTGACGCTCCTGGAGTTTCGTAATGACGCCCGAGACCGTCTGCTGCTCGCCGGGCCGCAGGTCCGCGATGCGCGTCAAGACACTCTGGTCCTCATACGTGCGCGGGAAATACGTGAGAAGATCGTACACCGTCGCGATGCCGAGCCGCGCAAGCTCCGCCTTCTTCTTGGGACCCACGCCCTTGATATACTGAACGGAATCCGTTACCTTCATCTAAAATCACCTTTTCTATCCGTTTGCTGCCTCCCCACATGGCACAGCCCGCCTGCTGCCTTCTGCCAAAAAGCCGCCCGTCCGGAAAGCCCGACAGGCGGCGCGCGATCAGCGGTCGAGCTTCTTCTCGAGCTCCAGGTAGTCCGTCAGGTCGACCATGAGCGGCGTCACCGCGATGTAGCCGGCCTCGACGGCATAGATATCCGTCGGCTTGCTCTTGTCCGTATCGAAGATCTCACCGGCCACCGTATAGAAGACACGGCCATCCTCGCGCGGCTGGCGGATGAAGGCGTTGTGGTAGTCGCGCTTACCCTGGCGGCCGAAAACGAACTGCGGCTCCCCGTCCTTGAAGGCCTTCGGGAAATTGATATTCCAGAAGAGCGACTGCTTCTCATCGGCCAGCAGACGCTCGAAATGCGCCGCAAAGATCTCGGCGGCCTCCTCATACGAAATCGTGCTGTCCACATCGAGCGAGAGCGCAAACGACGAGATGTCGTGCAAGATGCCCTCCATCGCCGCGCCGACCGTGCCCGAATACAGGATATCCGTCGCGAGATTCGCGCCGTGGTTGATGCCGGAGACTACGACGTCCGGCTTTTCCTCGGCAATCGCCTCGAGGTAGAGCTTGACGCTGTCCGTCGGCGTGCCGTCGACCGCCCAGGCCTCGATGCCGTATGCCTCGCGCAGCCGCTCGCCGCGCAGGAGCTCCAGCGGTCGGCCGACGTTGAGTGCATGGGCCATGCCGCTCTGTTGGCGTGCCGGCGCCGAGACGACCACCGTATGTTTGGGCGAAAGCGCCCGGACCAGGGCCTCGAGCCCGCACGAGTCGATGCCATCGTCGTTTGAGATCAGGATCCGCAAAATAAAACCTCCATTCCTACCAAGCAACATCATATTTATCAAAAATCGCCATGCCAGGCATGGCCCGAAGACACGAAAAGGCTCCTTTGTCACCAAAGGAGCCATCTAGTCAAAATGGTGACCCACCACGGAATCGAACCGTGAACCTACTGATTAAGAGTCAGTTGCTCTGCCAGTTGAGCTAGTGAGTCATGGTGACCCACCACGGAATCGAACCGTGAACCTACTGATTAAGAGTCAGTTGCTCTGCCAGTTGAGCTAGTGAGTCATCGTTTTGTTCTGTTCTTGGCTGCCCTCGCAACCAACGAATATTATTATAGAGGAGCCTAGGCCATCTGTCAACACCTTTTTGATTTTTTCTTTAAAACTTTTTTGTTTCTCCCTGCTGCGCCGCTTCATCGGCTTCGTACGCGATGTGGTTCTCCTCGCACCAGTCGCGTGCGACTTCGCGCAGATACGCGCGCTTGTAGGCCTCCCAAGCCGGCTGCAGCAAAAGATGGCGCACCTGGCGGTGGAACCTCGCGGCCGCGCCCGCCCCGGCGAGGATATCCTCGAGGCGCTCCCTGACATCCTCACGCTCGCGCGAGGCAGCAAAGGCCTGCATCATCTCATGCTCACACTCGTCGATGACGTTCGGCAGCGGCAGGTAATGCTCCCAGTCCTCCTCGATGTCAAAGGCATGGTCGAGCGCGTCTTCCTCACCCATGTTGTCCTGCATGAGGATGACCTTGCCCCTGGCGATATCCACATAGCCCTGACGGACGTCCGACTGCGCCATCGCCGCCGCCAGCTCATTCAAATCGACTTTCATAAAAAAACCACCTATCCAGCCCCGCTGCAGCGGGGCTTCGTTCTCGTTCGCTGCTCTCATTATACCATCGGAACGAGCATCTGGAAAGGTGGGTATCTTATCCTCTGTTTCTTTTAGAACTGCCACGTCACGCCGGCATTGATCTGCCACTTCGTTGTGATATCGCTGCTGAAGGTACGCTCCGCATCGGCATACATCGTAGCGGACGGGCTCAGGCGGTACGTGCCGCCGAAGCCGACTTCGTACCAGGTCTCCCCGTAATCGATGCTCGTATCCAGGAATTCCCCATTCGCCGCGCGCATGTGCACATCCTGGCCGTTGCCAAACTCATGGAGCAGGGACGCTTT
>NZ_QRVW01000032.1:0-26090 GCF_003458855.1 Mitsuokella sp. AF21-1AC | reverse complement strand
TGCGATTTTATTGTGCTTCAAAAAGCTGTAAACTGCTGTAATATCTAATAAACGAGATAAAAGAAAAGGGGCACGTGACATGAACGAAAACGCAATCATCGAAACAGTAGAGGTAGCGCAGCCAAAGCTGAGCCGCGAAGATTTGCTGCAGGTCCTGAAGTACCGTTATGCAACAAAGGCATGGAACAAAGACCGGAAAATCAGCGATGCGGACATGCAGACCATCTTAGAAGCGGCACGCCTCGCACCGACGTCATTCGGCTTTGAGCCGTGGAAAATCCTCGTCCTGCAGAACGAGGAAATCCGCCAGGCCATCCGGCCGTACGCTTGGGGTGCAGATGCCGCACTCCAGGACGCCAGCCATTTTCTGGTATTCCTGGCGCGGAAAAAAGCCGACATCACCTTCGGTTCACCCTACCTCGAGCACATCACGCACGACATCATGGAGCTGCCCGAACAGGCATACAACATGTTCAAGACGGCTTATACGGGATTCTGCCGCGACCAGCATAAGATCCTCGAATCCGAACGCTCGGCCTTCGACTGGTCGGCAAAGCAGGCCTATATCGTCATGGCCAACGTCCTCTTCGCAGCCGCCTACCTCGGCATCGACTCCTGCCCCATCGAGGGATTCACGAAGGACAAGGTCGAGACGGTTTTAGCCGATACCTATCATCTCTACGATCCCGAACACTTCGGTGTCGCCTGCATGACCGCTCTGGGCTACCGCGGCGAAACACCGCATCGCGACAAACGCCGCCGCCCGCTCGAAGAATCCGTCATCTGGAAATGAACTACAGGTTCGTCATCGAAGTCACACCACAACTCGAAAAAGGAGTTTCCGAAATGTGCAATCTGAGTGAAGGTATCCAGCCTGATACCGAGCAAGCCAGGTACCAAGTCTCAGCTCCTTCGCACATGCCAGGGCGTCCCCTCCGGGGAAGCTGGCAGCGCAGCTGCCTGAAGGGGGAACTGCTCTCATTCGCTGCGCTAATCAATGTAAATCGAACCAAAAACAAAAAGGCCGCCACACAAAGCGCGATGCTTCGTGCAGCGGTCTTATGTTCATTTGGAGAGTATGGGATAGACGGCAGAAGGCGATCAGAGCGTGGAGTCGACCCAGTCGCCTTCGTAGGCGCGGCGGTAGAGTTCGACGACTTCGTCCTTCGTGTACTTGCGCGGGCTTGTCAGGGCGCAGGCGTCCTTGAGTGCATTCTCGGCCATGAGTTCGAAATCTTGCGGCTGAACGCCGAGTTCCTTGAGCGTGCGCGGGATGCCGACCTCGCGGCTCAGGCGGCGGATGGCGTTGATGCCCTTGTCTGCGGCTTCGTTCGTGCTGAGGCCGTCGATGACCTCGCCCATCGCCTTAGCGATGTCGCGGAAGCGGTTGAGATTGCTGATGAGGTTGAATTCGCAGACGTACGGCAGCAGGATGGCGTTGCAGACGCCGTGCGGCAGGTTGTAGAAGCCGCCGAGCTGATGGGCCATGGCATGGACGTAGCCGAGGGAGGCGTTGTTGAAGGCGATGCCGGCGAGGTACTGGCCATAGGCCATCTTGTCACGGGCGTAGAGATAATCGCCGTTGGCAACGGCTTTCGGCAGGTATTTCTGGATCATGTTGATGGCCTGCAGAGCTGCAGCATCGGTCAGCGGGTTGGCGGCAGACGATACGTAAGCTTCGATGGCATGCGTCAGTGCGTCCATGCCCGTGGCAGCCGTGAGGCGCGGCGGCATGCCCTTCATGAGCGCAGGATCGTTGATGGCGATCTGCGGCGTGACGCGCCAGTCGAGGATGGCCATCTTGACTTTGCGGCGCGTGTCCGTGATGATGCAGAAACGCGTGATCTCGGAAGCCGTGCCGGCTGTCGTGTTGATAGCCATGAGCGGCACCATCTTGTTCTTTGAGATGTCGATGCCCTCGTAGTCGTAGATCTCGCCGCCATTGGCCGCAATGAGGCCGATGGCCTTGGCGCAGTCATGCGAGGAGCCGCCGCCCAGGGAGATGATGCAGTCGCATTTCTGTTCATTGAAGGCCTTGACGCCAGCGACAACGTTCTTATCCGTCGGGTTCGGCTCAGCGCCGCCGAAGATGTACGTCGGCAGGCCTTCTGCCTCGAGGATGTCCTTGACCTGCTCGGCCATGCCGGATTTGGCGAGGAAGGCGTCCGTGACGATCATCGGATGCGTGCCGTCGAGACTCTTCATGAGCTTGCCGGCTTCGTTGACGGCACCTTCACCAAAGACATTGCGGGTTGGCAGGAAATAATACGTTAACGACATGGAAAAGACCTCCTTGAATCATTCAGGCTCTTGATTGAGCTTGTTTTTATCTCGTTTTGATGTTTTTATTATAGTATGGAATTGACTATAAGTACAATACTAGATGTTTTATAAAATTGATAGGATATTTATGAATTCATTTTCTTGTTTTTCCTATGCAAAAAGGCGATGAATACTTATATTTTCCTTATTGTACAAGACTTTTCAACGATCTGTGACTTTGTTATAATAATAACATAAGCAATCGGAACTTATAAAATCAATAAGTTTTATCCTATATCTGTCCAAGGTGGAGGTTTTTGTCATGGAAATTCGTCATTTTCATTATATCCGGACCATTTACGAGACGGGTTCCATCTCGCGGGCGGCCCAGCAGCTCTACATCTCGCAGCCGTCGCTGTCGCAGCTCTTGAAGAGCGTCGAGAAGAAGGTCGGCGCGCCGCTTTTTGACCGCAGCACGCAGCCGCTGCGCCCGACGACGATTGGCAGGAAGTACCTCGCGGCCGCCAAACACATCATGGAGATCGATGCGGAGTTCCGCCAGTACGTCGAAGATGAGCTCGGCTGTGCGCAGGGCAATCTCATCGTCGGCAGTTCGCCGTTCCGCAGCACGTATTTCCTCGCGTCATTCCTGCCGCAGTTCCAGGCGCAGTACCCCGGCATCCGGCTGCAGCTGGCCGAGCACACGTCGAAGCGGCTCGAGGAGGCCGTGCTCTCCGGCGATGTCGATCTCATCATTGCGACGCAGCCCGTCGATACCGAGGCATTCTCGTGTGCGGAGCTCTACGCCGAGGAGATGATTCTCGTGCTGCCGGCTAATCATCCGCTCTCGAAGGCCTATGACCTGCCCCAGGACTGCCGCGGCAATCTGCCCGTGCTGCCCATCTCGCTGCTCAAGGATACGCCGTTCATCCAGATGCACAGCGAGCAGAAACTCCACCACCAGCTGCTTTCCATCTGCGAGGAAGGCGGCTTCACGCCCAAGATCTATTTGCAGACGCGCAGCATGGAGACGGCGCTGACGCTCGCGAGCGCCGGCCTCGGCGCGACGCTGATGCCGATGACGCTCCTGCGCGCCTTCCACCCGCAGACACCGCCGTGCTTTGCGGCACTGCCCATGCGCCCGTGCCGCCACGCGCTCGTCGCCTGGCGCAAGAAGGCATATCTCTCACATGCCGCCCGCGCCTTCATCGATTCGCTCGTCGATTACTGCCGTGACAAGGGTGACGATTTATGAGGAAGCAGGAATAAGTATCTGCGCCGCCGCGCAGCTTTTGACAAAGGCTGCGCGATGGCGTATACTAAAAAGCATCCTCTTAATAAACTAGTTAATTTAACCAGTTGATTAACCAGTTGAGTTCATGTGCAAAAAGGAGCTGATATTGTTTATGACAAATGAAACACTTTGGTCCAGGAATTTTATCGCTTTGGTCACGGCCAATGGCCTGCTGTTCGCGGGCTTCCACGTCCTGCTGCCAACCCTCCCGCTCTACGTGGCGGGTCTCGGAGCCTCCGGCTCGGAAATTGGCCTGATTGCCGGCATTTTCGGTTATTCCGCCATCTTCATCCGCCTGTTCACGGACACGGGCGTGCGTGCCTTCGGCAAGAAGAAGTGTCTGTATGCAGGGCTTCTGCTCTCGCTGCTGGCCACGGTCGGCTATGCCTGCTTTGACTCGATTCATGCCATCATCGCCGCCCGCATCATTCACGGCTTCGGCTTTGGCCTAAGCACGACGTTTGCCGCAGCGCTCGTGGCCGACGTCATCCCCGCTTCACGGCGCGGCGAGGGCATCGGCTATTTCGGTCTCGGCAGCACGATTGCGATGGCCCTGGCCCCTGCCTTCGGCCTGATGCTGCTGTCGGATATCAGTGCCACTATGCTGTTCGCCGTCTCCGGACTGGCTTCGCTGCTGGCCCTGTTTGCTGCCCGCGCGGACCGCATGGCAGAAAAAAAGCCGGAACTCCCGCTGCCGGCCGTGCATCTCTCATTCCGCAACCGCATCTATGAGCCGGGCACGGGCATCCCGTCGGTTCTGACGGTCCTTTTTGGCGCAGCCTATGGCAGCGTCAACACATTCATCGCGATGATGGCCGCCGAAGCCGGGATTGAGAGCGCCGGCCTGTTCTTCATCGTCGGGACTTGCTTCATCTTTATCTCGCGTCCTTTTGGCGGACGCCTGCTGGACCGCCGTGGTGCCTTTGCCGTCGTAATCCCGGGGGCTCTGCTCTACAGTGCAGCTCTTGGCCTGATCCTCATGGCGGACAGCCTCTCCCTGCTGCTCGGGGCCTCTGTCCTCTACGGCCTCGGTGCCGGTCTGCTGCTGCCGGCACTCATGACCTGGATGCTCAATGCCGTGCGCGCTGACCGCCGCAGTGCAGCCAGCGCCACCTTCTACAATATGCTCGATATTGGCACGAGCACAGGCATCCTCGTGCTCGGCAGCCTGGCCGGCAGCGTCGGCTACATCGCCATGTATCAATACGTACTTGCCATCATGGGCGTGTTCCTCGTGTTCGGCATCGTACAGCACCGTTTTGCCGCGTCCGCACCGCAGGCAGAAGGAATCGAAGAAGCAGAGGAGTAATTCATGGATACGCATATTTGGCAGGAAAATGACACCGACCGCCTGATGCATCAGATTCATCAGACGATGCGCCTGTTCGCCAAGACCCTGAACCAGGAAATTGCACGATCCGGCATTTACAGTTCCGAATGGACGGTCCTGAACCTGATTCACCACCGCGGGGAATGCGCCCAGGCGGAGCTCAGCCCGTATCTCGGCATCGAGCCGGCGGCCATCTCAAAGACGCTGGTGAAGATGGAAGAAAAGGGCGTGATTACCCGGGTGTTCCGCAATGAGCCGCGAGGCAAATTCGTCCGGCTGACCGAAAAGGGCGAAACGCTCTTCACCCGCCTGCAGAGTCTCGTGGCCAGTCACCGACATCAGGCCCTGCAGGGGCTCTCAGCGGAAGACTGCCATCAGCTTTATACGCTGATGCATCGAATCCAGGAAAACCTGCAGCAGGAATAACGCATATAAAAATGGCCCCGGCCGGGAACAGGAAAATCTGTCCCAGCGGGGGCCATTTGCTTTCGGAAGAATGATTGACAGGAAGCCTGCTCAGGCTTCCTTGCGGTCGAATGGCACATGGTTGAGCAGGAGGTCGGGGTTGTTGTCCATGATCCAGCCGAGCGCCCATTCGTTGCTGACGAGCAGCACGGGATTGCCCTTGCGGTCATAGACGAACATGCCGCGGTCAGCGCCCTTGAGCGAAGCCGGCGTGACCTCGCGGCCGTCTTCGTAGGCGAGCCAGCGCGCGACCTCGTACGGCTGCATGTTCATCGTGATGTCGACGTTGTACTCGTTCTTGAGGCGGTACTCGAGGACTTCGAACTGCAGCGTGCCGACCGTGCCGACGATGTACGATTCCATGCCGGCGCCGGCCTGCTGGAAGAGCTGGATGGCACCTTCCTGCGTGAGCTGCTCGATGCCCTTGACGAACTGCTTGCGCTTCATCGTGTCCTTGGCCTGCACGCGCGCGAATTTCTCGGGCGGGAAGACCGGGAAGTCGGCGTATTTAAACTTGTGGCTCTCGTCGCAGATCGTGTCGCCGATGCCGAAGATGCCCGGATCAAAGAGGCCGACGATATCGCCAGGGTAAGCCGTGTCGATGATCTGGCGGTCCTGTGCGAGGAACTGCTGCGGCTGGGCGAGCTTGATGAGCTTGCCCGAGCGCTCGTGCCAGACGCTCATGTTGCGCTCGAATTTGCCCGAACAGATGCGGATGAAGGCCAGACGGTCGCGGTGCGCCGGGTTCATGTTGGCCTGAATCTTGAAAACGAAGCCCGAGAATTTCTCATCGTCCGGCGCGATGAGACCGTCGCTCGACATGCGCGGCTGCGGCGTCGGCGCCATGCGGATATAGCCTTCGAGGAAGTCCTGCACGCCGAAGTTCGTCATGGCCGAGCCGAAGAACATCGGCGTGAGCTCGCCGGCGTTGACCTTCTCCATGTCGAATTCCTCACCGGCTTCGTCGAGAAGCTCGATATCGTCCTTGAGGGCCTGCCACGTCTCCTCGCCCACGCGCTCGATGACGGCCGGGTCATCCGGCTCGTAGACATCGGCGATGCGCGCTTCCTGGCCGTGCGTCGTGTCGGCGGCAAAGAGCAGCACCTTGTCGTTGCGGCGGTCGTAGACGCCCATGTACTGACCGTCCTGGCCGATTGGCCAGTTCATCGGGTAGGAGCGGATGCCGAGCACGTTCTCGATCTCATCCATGATGTCGATCGGCAGCTTACCGTAATGGTCGAGCTTGTTGATGAACGTGAAAATGGGGATGCCGCGCTGCTTGCAGACCTTGAAAAGCTTCTTCGTCTGAGCCTCGACGCCCTTGGCGACGTCGATGACCATGACGGCGCTGTCGACGGCCATGAGCGTGCGGTACGTATCCTCCGAGAAGTCCTGATGGCCCGGCGTGTCGAGGATGTTGATGCGGCAGCCGTCATAGTCGAACTGCAGCACCGACGAGGTGACGGAGATACCGCGCTGCTTCTCGATTTCCATCCAGTCAGACACGGCATGACGCTGCGTCTTGCGCGACTTGATGGAACCGGCCAGATGGATGGCACCGCCGTAGAGCAGGAGCTTTTCCGTCAGCGTCGTCTTACCGGCATCCGGGTGCGAGATGATCGCAAACGTGCGGCGCTTCTTGATTTCCTTATCGAGTTCTTCGGTTAATGCGGACAAGATTCTTTTCCTCCCAGTATATGTGAATGATACATGTCAAGTTGCACTGCTTACCATTCTATCATAGAGCCTTCTCCTACTGCAATCCCCAATTTCCCCGCATCTGCTGCTATGGTATAATGAAGACAGTACATCATCTGCCCACAGGAGGATTCCCATGACCGAAATCAAACCTTCCGTCTGTCCCTACGACTGCCCCGACTGCTGCGGGCTGCTCATCACCGTCGAGGACGGCAAGGCCGTCCGCGTCGCGGGCGACCCCGAGCACGCCTTCACGCGCGGTACGCTCTGCCCGAAGATGGCCCATTACGAACGTACGGTCCACTCCGCCAAGCGCATCATGACGCCGCTAAAGCGCACGGGCAGAAAGGGCGAGGGATGCTTTGCTCCCATCAGCTGGGATGAGGCCATTGAAGAGATTGCCGGGCATTGGCAGTCCATCATCAAAGAATACGGCGCCGAGGCTATTTTGCCCTACTCCTACGCCGGCACGATGGGCACGATTGGCTACAGCGCCGGCCATGCCCTCTTCTACGCACTCGGCGCCACGAGTCTTGACCGCACCATCTGCGCACCGGCCAAGAGCCGCGGCTACCGCGATGTCATGGGCGCAACGCTGCCGACCGCCCCGCAGGAAGCCCAGCACAGCGATATGATCATCCTCTGGAGCATCAGCATGCTCGCGACCGACATACACTTCCGTCACGACATCGAGATTGCCCGCAGGAATGGCGCCAAGGTTTACTGCATCGACACCTACCGCACGAGGACCGCCGACTACGCCGACGCCTTCCTCTGCCCGCGCCCCGGCACCGACGGTGCACTCGCGCTTGCCGTCCTCCGCGTGCTCGTGCGCGACGGCCTCGCCGACCGCACCTTCCTCAAGGAGTACGTGCAGGGAGCGGACGAACTCGAGCAAAAGATCCTGCCGCGCTACACCCCCGAAGCCGCCGCAGCTATCACCGGCGTCCCCGCCGCGGATATCCGCGCCTTCGCCCATGCCTACGGCAATGCCCGCGCCCCCTTCATCCGCCTCGGCAGCGGCCAGTCCCGCTACGTCAACGGCGCCATGACCTCGCGCCTCATCACCTGCCTGCCCGCCTTCGTCGGCGCCTACGCCAAGAAAGGCGGCGGCCTCTTGACCTCCGCCTCCGGCAGTCACGCCTTCGACAAGAACATCGTCCGCCGCCCCGACCTCGAGCAGGCCGGCGTGCGCCACATCAACATGTGCGAGCTTGGCCGCGCGCTCAACGACACAGACCTGACGCCACCTGTCAAGGCACTCTACATCTATTCCTCCAACCCCGCCTGCACCGCCCCCGACCAGAACCAGGTCCTGCGCGGCCTCCAGCGCGAAGACCTCTTCACCGTCGTCCACGAGCGCTTCCTCACGGACACTGCCCGCTACGCCGACATCGTCCTGCCCGCCACCACCTCCCTCGAGAGCGAAGACCTCTACTATTCCTACGGTCACTACACCATCCAGCGCGCCAGAGCCGTCATCCCGCCCGTCGGCGAGAGCAAAAGCAACTGGCAGGCCGCCTGCCTGCTGGCCAGGGCCATGCACCTTCAGGACCCCATCTTCCAGAAGACGGAAGAAGACCTTGTCGAAGCACTCATCGACTCCATCAGCAAAGCCTGGCCCCTGCCCCTTACCAGCGAAGAATTCCAGCGGTTAAGAGACTGCCGCCCCGTCGACCTGCCGCTGCCCGAAGGTTACAAGCTCCGCTTCGCCACCCCTTCCGGCAAGATCGAGATTGAAAACCCCGTCTGCCAGCCGCCCCTGCCCGACTACTTGCCCCCCCACCGGGACAGCGAGCCCTTCCACCTCATCAACGCCCCCGACATGCGCGTCCTCGACAGCTCCTTCAACGAACGCGACGAGCTCACACGCGGCAGCATCATGACACTCCTCATCCATCCAGACGATGCCGCCGCGCGCGGCCTCCAGGACGGCGACCCCGTCCGCGCCCGCAACAGGCGCGGCCACGCCCACTTCACCCTGAAGCTCTCCAACCGCGTCAGGCGCGGCACCCTCGTTACTGAAGGCGTCTGGTGGCAGGCCTACACCCAAGACGGCAACACCAACCGCCTGACCTCCATGCGCCTCACCGACAAAGACGGCGGCAGCACCTTCTACGACATCAGCGTCGACATCGAAAAAGCCTGATGCTACACGGGGCAAACAAAAAACCGGCACGAGACATACGCACTCGTACCGGTTTTTCTATCCAGTCTTATCTCTGAGTCTATGGCTGTTCTCCGCCAGCTTAAAAGGCCTTTCCATTCAGTGCCTTTTCCACCAGCGTGTCCCCGACATACCGGAGTTTCAAGGAGAACACCGCCTCCTGCTTCTCCATCAGCCGAAAGAAGATTTTGTCGCCTTCCCAGACGGGTAAATCATAAACGGCGTCTTTGTCCACCCATTCGAGCGTCCCCTCGCGGCAGGCGTCGCGGCCGATGAAGTCGCCGTGAAAGCGGTCGGCCGTGTAGAGGAACATGTACTCCGTCTGCCACTTGTCCGACATGAATGTGATGATGCCGCGCAGGGCAAAGCGGTCGAGCGTGAGGCCAGTCTCCTCGCGCACCTCGCGCAGGAGGCATTCTTCGGGCGTCTCATCGGGCTCGAAATGGCCGCCGACACCGACCCATTTATCGTGGTTGATGTCGTGCTCCTTCTTGACGCGGTGCATCATGAGGTACTTGCCGTCCTGCTCGAGGTAGCAGAGCGTCGTCAAATTCGTCTTCTTGTGACCTTTCTCCTGCGCCGCCGTCATAGCTTGAGCTCCAGTCCGACCGGGCAGTGATCGCTGCCGAAGATCTCGTTGTGGATCGTGGCATCGACGATGCAATCGCGCAGCCTCGACGAGGCGACGAAGTAGTCGATGCGCCAGCCGGCATTCGTGTCGCGCGCCTTGCGCAGATACGACCACCAGGTGTAGATGCCCGTGCGCTCCGGGTAAAGCGTGCGGAACGTATCGAGGAAGCCCGCAGCGAGGAGCTCCGTGAATTTGCCGCGCTCTTCATCAGTGAAGCCGGCATTGTGATGATTCGTCTTCGGGTTCTTGAGGTCGATTTCCGTATGGGCGACATTGAGGTCGCCGCAGACGATGACGGGCTTTTTCGCGTCGAGTCCCGTGAGATAGGCACGGAAGGCGTCCTCCCACTCCATGCGGTAGGCGAGGCGCTCGAGACCGCGCTTGGAATTCGGCGTGTAGACCGTCACGAAATAGCAGTCGGGGAATTCGAGCGTGATGACGCGGCCCTCGTGGTCGTGTTCCTCGATGCCGAGGCCATACGTCACCGCAAGCGGCTCGAGGCGCGAGAATACGGCCGTGCCCGAGTAGCCCTTGCGTTCAGCGCTGTTCCAGTACTGGCGGTAGCCCGGCAGGTCGAGGATGGCCTGATCCGGCTGCATCTTCGTCTCCTGCAGCGCAAAGACATCGGCGTCGAGTTTCACGAAGGATTCCATGAAGCCTTTTTTGAGGCAGGCCCGCAGGCCGTTGACATTCCAGGAAATGAGTTTCATGTCACAGACCTCCCGTCAAGGCAGCGTCTTGAAGGCGTCGAGTGGCCAGAAGACGAGCACGGCCTTGCCCTTGATGAGCTTGTAGGGAACGAAGCCGACGTCAGCGAAGCGGCTGTCCTCTGAGTTGTTGCGGTTATCGCCCATGACGAAGACCGTTCCCTCCGGTACAGTCGCCTTCGGATATTCGCTGCGGGTCTTCTCGAGGATGTAGTCTTCCTCGAGCATCTGGTCGTTGACGTAGACGCGGCCGCCCTTGATCTCGATGGTGTCGCCCGGCGTCGCGATGACGCGCTTGATGAAGTCACGGCTCGTGTCGCGCGGATACTGGAAGACCAGGATCTCGCCCTTCTTCGGCGCGCGGAAGTCGTAAATGAACTTATTGACGACCAGGCGCTCCTGCGACTGCAGCGTCGGGCGCATGGACGGGCCGTCGACGATGTAGAGCTCGACGACGAACTGGCGGATGATGAAGGCCAGGACCACGGCAATGACGATGGATATGATCCAATCCTTTGCCTCTTCTCCCAAAGAACTCATGTATTTTCCTCCTCTGATAAAACAAATAGGGACTGCCAAAGCAGTCCCTATCCGTACGCAGATTAGCGTTTCTCTTTGATACGAGCAGCTTTACCCGTAAGGTTGCGCAGATAATAGAGTTTTGCACGACGGACGATACCCTTGCGGACAACGTCGATCTTCTCGATGCGCGGGGAATGTACCGGGAACATACGCTCAACGCCGATGCCGTAGGAAATGCGGCGGACCGTGAACGTCTCACGGACACCCGTACCCTGACGAGCAATGACGACACCCTCGAACATCTGGATACGCTCGCGGGAACCCTCGACAATCTTCGCATGAACGCGAACCGTATCGCCAGGTGCGAACTCCGGGATATCCGAACGGAGCTGTTCTTTCTCTAACGTCTCGATGATATTCATTCTTTTTCCTCCTTATGTCAGACGTTCATGGCAAGCAGCAGGCTCACTCAGAGGACCGCCCATATACTCAAATAGCATATCATAAAAGGAGCCGCCTTTCAACTGGAAATTTTATTTTTTTGCAGCCGGGGCGTGGCGGATGCCGGCAAGCGTAAATCAGGCGTGGATGCGTGCGGCCATCGCGGCCTTGACGATATCAGCCGGCACGTCGTTGCGGCAGCTCACGCGGCCGATTTCATCGACGAGGACCCAGTTGACTTTGCCGTTGATGGTCTTCTTGTCATGGAAAATGTCCTTGTACATGCCTTCGACCGTGCAGCCCTCGGCCTGCACCGGCAGGTGCAGCTTCTCGATAAGCGCCTGGATGCGCGCCACACAGGACGCGGGGATCATGCCAAGGCGCGCACTGATGTCGGCGGCGCCGACCATGCCGATGGCCACAGCCTCGCCGTGATTGTAGCGGATGTAGTTCGTTTCCTTCTCGATGGCATGCGCCATGGTGTGACCGAAATTCAGGATGCGGCGCAGGCCTGTCTCTTTCTCATCCTCAGAGACGACGGCGGCCTTGATCTCGCAGGAACGCGCAATCATGTGGACTGCGGCCTCGGGCTCAAGTGCCAGCACATCCCCGCTGTGCTGCTCGAGGAAGGAGAAAAAGTCCGCATCATAGATGATGCCGTATTTGATGATTTCGCCAAGGCCCGTATAAATCTCGCGCTTCGGCAGCGATTTCATCAGCGAAAGATCCATGATAACGGCGCGTGGCTGATAGAACGCGCCGATGAGGTTCTTGCCGAGCGCGTGGTTGACGGCGACCTTGCCGCCGACGCTCGAGTCGACCTGGGCGAGCAGGCTCGTCGGCAGCTGTACGAATGGCACGCCGCGCATGTACGTCGACGCGATGAAGCCCGCGAGGTCGCCGACCACGCCGCCGCCGAGCGCAAAGATCGGCGATTTGCGGTCGAGGCCCTGCTCGATGGCTTTCGTGTAGAGCGTCTCGGCCATGGCAAGGCTCTTGGAGCTCTCTCCTGCGGAGATGGTCGCGAGGCAGACGGAAAGCCCGGCTTCCTCGAGGCATTTCTTGACGGCTTCGCCGTAGAGCGGCCCGACATTGCTGTCCGTCACGAGCATCGCCTGACGTGAAAACCCTTCCTGCTGCACGAACGGCACCAGGACTTCCTTCAAGATATCGTATCCTATGTATATCGTATAACTGGCCTTGCCAAGCTCGACTTCCACCTTACGCATGGCTGCCGCCCCCTATCTTCTCATGTTTGATTTGCCGGATGATCTCGTCGACGACTTCGCGCGGCGTGCGCGTGCTCGTGTCGACGTAAAAGTCCGCGACTTCGTATAGCCTACGCCGCTCCGCGAGCAGCGAAGCGATAGCCTGACGGCGGTCCCCCTGGTCCTCGCTGTCGAGCACCGGGCGCGTGCCGTGGCTGGCCGTGCGTGCAAGGATCGTATCGATGTCGGCCTTGAGGCAGACGATGATGCCGCCTTCGTGCAGGGCCGCCATGTTCGCGGGATCCTTGACCGTGCCGCCGCCCGTCGAAATGACGGTGTTGCGGCGGCCGGCCGTCTTCTCAACCATCGCGTGCTCGCAGGCGCGGAAATACGCTTCGCCCTTCTGCTGGAACATCACGGGAATCGTCATGCCGTATTCCTCTTCAATGGCCCGGTCGAGGTCGATGAATGCGGCCCCCAGCCGCTTGGCGAGCAGCTTGCCCGTACTCGTCTTGCCCGTCCCCATGAAGCCGATCAGCACAATGTTTTTCATCGCGTCACCAGTCCTTCCGGATGCGTTCCGCATAAGAGGCCAGTGCAGCCTTGAGATCCACCATAGCATCGGAACCGAATTTCTCGCAGATGGCCTGCGCCATGACGAAGGCCGTCATGGCCTCGCCGACGACAGAGGCTGCCGGCACGGCGCACGTGTCGCTGCGCTCCTTGCAGGCCAGCACTTCCTGGCGGCTCTCGATGTCGACCGAGTGCAGCGGCTTCATGAGCGTCGGGATGGGCTTCATGACGGCGCGCACGACGACGTCCTCGCCATTCGTCATGCCGCCTTCGAGGCCGCCGGCGCGGTTTGTCTTGCGGCAGGGATTGCCCTCTGCATCGAGGAACACCTCATCGTGAATCTGGCTGCCCGGCAACAGGCCGCAGGTGAAGCCCGCGCCGATCTCGACGCCCTTGATGGCCTGGATGGACATCAACGCGCCTGCGAGTCTGCCGTCGAGGCGGCGGTCCCACTGGATGTGGCTGCCGAGGCCTGCAGGCAGGCCGCGCACCGTTACCTCAAAGATGCCGCCGAGCGTGTCGCCCGCCTTCCTGGCCTCATCGATTTTCTCCTTCATCTTGGCTTCAGCTTCGGGATCGTAGCAGTTGAGCTCCGAATCATGTGCCTTGCCGAGCTGGCTGCGGTCAATTTTCTTGGGGTCAACGGAAACACCGCCGAGCGTCACGACCTGGGAAACGACCTCGACACCGAGCGCGCGCAGGAATTCCTTGCAGACGGCGCCGACGGCGACACGCATCGTCGTCTCGCGCGCACTCGATCGCTCGAGGATGTCGCGCACATCGTGGCGGTTGTACTTCTTGATACCCGTCAGATCGGCATGGCCGGGACGCGCTGCCGTGACCTTCGGGCCTTCCGGCTCGCCGAAGGCCGCCATGCGTCCGCCCCAGTTGGCAAAATCGCGGTTGACGACCTGCAGCGTGATGGGACCGCCGAGCGTCTCACCGAAGCGCACGCCCGAAAGCACCCGGATCTTGTCTGTCTCGATCTTCATGCGGCCGCCGCGGCCATAGCCCTGCTGACGGCGGGCCAGATCGCGGTTGATAGCTTCTTCATCAAGCTTCAGCCCGGCTGGCAGACCTTCCAGGATGGCGGTCAGGCACGGGCCGTGCGACTCACCGGCTGTC
The DNA here is from genome assembly GCF_003458855.1 of Mitsuokella sp. AF21-1AC. Lineage (NCBI taxonomy): Bacteria > Bacillati > Bacillota > Negativicutes > Selenomonadales > Selenomonadaceae > Mitsuokella > Mitsuokella sp. AF21-1AC. Next base: position 11,667 of record NZ_QRVW01000032.1, on the reverse strand, counting down.
ATAAAACGTAATGTTGTCATATTTTCCACCTCACGTTAATTCCAAAAACGTTATTTCTAGTTTAAAGTATCTTTCCTGATAAATCAAGCACTCATAAAAGATACAATTGTCATATAAAGAAAGACTTTTACCAAAAGAAAAAGACATCCCCGACAGTTTCCTGCTGTTAGGGATGTCGAATCTGCCCGCCTGTCAGGCAGGCATGGCATAGGCGCGCAGCTCCAGTTTGCAGACGAGACGCCCGCCATCACCGGATTCCAGCTGGATACCCGCAACCTTCAGGAAGCGCGCCGCATGGCGCAGATCCCGCAGGAGGTCGAGCAGCGAGAAGTAGTCGGCTTCGCAGGCAATCTGCAGGGGCAGCACGAGCAGCCCGCCCTCCTGATACGCCTCAGCCGGCAGAACGCGCTGCAGGGATACGTGGTGCAGCAAAGCGAGCTGCTGGATTTCGTGAAGCAATTGCCCCTGCTGCAGCTCCCGTGGCAGCTGCGCCTCGGCGCGGGCCACGTGCTGCGCGAGCTCCTGCTCATACGCCTTGCGGTCCGGATGTGCATTCTTGAAGTTCACGACGGCCACAACCTCGCGGCGGACCTCTGCCGTCTCGGCCTCTGCCGCCTGCGTATACGCCCGCAACGGACAGTGCACCAGGAAATAAAAAAGGATGACCGCGAGCAGGCTGAATGCTGTCGTGGCGGCAAAGAGCCGCATCTCAGTCGACGTGTGCCACTGCTCCCGCACATGCTGCCAGACACGCTGCAACATGTGCTCCTCCTGCTCCGGCTTCATATCGAATCGCCCATCCCGTTTTTCCTCCTCCATGACTCCATGTCTCAGATTCCCCACGAAGGTCTCATGGCGCGTTCAGCACCAGATGAAAGTGGATTTCCCCCCTGCCGCTCCCCTCCTGCCGCTCGGCTTTCTCCAGGAGCGGCGTGCCAAACGGCAGGGACTCCTGTCGGAATGCTTCCATATATTCAGAAAGTGCCGCATAGGTCAGGGCCGTGCCGGAAAGCTCCAGCGAATGGTCCCTGCCAGGCTTCACATCCTGCAGCCAGATGCCTTCGACTGTGAGCGGCGGACTGCCGAGATACAGCAGGAGACTGTACCAGGGCACGGCATCTTTGCTGAGCTGCCGCAGCGCCGTATTGCGCGCCGCCGTCCCCTGCCGCGCCGCTTCGAGCACCTGCATGGCCTTGCGGTCAAGCGTCAGCGCCAGAAGCTGCTTCTGCGCATCCTGCAGGCTTTCGCATGCCTGCCAGGCACGGATACCGAGGAAACCGCCCCAGGCGAGAAGCAGCATGAGGGTCAGGGCTGCAGCAGCCGCGGCCAGTCGCCGCCAGGCCAGCTGCGGTCCCTGCCCGCCCGCCTGCGGGAATACCCCGAGCACGAAGGGCGTGGGACGGCCAAGGCCCCACAGCGCCGCCCCCACAGCTCCGTTCACACCCGGGATATCCTGCTCCCTCAGCCCCGCACTGCCCTCAGGCAGCATCTCCTGCAGGATGAGATCGTCGGCAGACATGTCGGTCAGTCCCTCGGGAATACCCATGACCCAGCCGCATATGCGAAGGCCTTCCATTCTGCCCTGCTGCTCAAGATGCGCCACATCGGCGCGCGGCACGCCCAGGGCAAAAGCTCTGCCTTCCTCCGGCAGATGCCAGCTCAGGCAAAAGTCCTCGGCCGCCAGTCCTTCCTCCATGAGCCGTCCGTCGACTTCCCAGTATGCCGCTTCCCGGCACTCGGCCTGTGTCATCTGCCGCGGCAGGTCGAGCAGAAAGCAGCGCAGCTTGTCGGCGGATAAACAGCAGACGATTTTCTCCTGCTGCCAGCCCTGGCGTGCAAGCCCCATGAGGATGCCAGCCAGCACATCCTGCACTGCCGCATCGCCGCTTTCAGGCGCCCATGGCGAAGCCGGAATGCCGTCAGCGTCCTGTCCTGATGGCTGCCATTTTTCCTGCGCCAGGTGCAGCAAACGCACCATTTCGCCCTGGCGCTCGGCCAGCGCATAATAGATGGTGTCCTGCTGGCAGCAGATGCCGACGCGGCGCCGGTCTTCCTCGTGCAGCAGGCGGCTGAGCCTCCCCGGCATGCCGCAAAGCTGATGATGCCACCGGTCAAGGTATCCGGCCAAGCCAAACATAGCCACCCTCCTTTTCCACCAGAATGCCCCGGACCGCCCGATGACGCTGCCACCTTGCATCGTGCTGCTCATGCGCGACAGCCGTGAGCTCGATGTATCCTGCAGCCTGTCTGCCCGCCACACGCAATATCAGCGGCCCAAAGGCCGTGAGCCTCTCCTCCTCATAGAGATGTGCGGGATTGTTCCGCTGCAGGGCCGCAGGGTCGCGGCAGGCTTCCTGTGCCACGCGCTCAAGAGCTCCTGCCGCGGCAAGGTCGAGCTGTACTTCCCGCTGGTATTCGGCCGTCATCTGCCGGCTGTTCCCGGCAAAGAGCAGACAGGAAAGGCCAAGGACGGTCAGCACGAGCATCAGAGCAAGCGCCAGGAAAGAGGCCATGCCCTGTTCACGCATACGGACAACACTCCTGTGTTCATTCATCCGGCAGGCTCCTTTCCTTCCTTTGCCTCAGGCAGCAGCACGCGCGTCGACAGGGCGTAGCGGTGGCCCGTCACGCGGCTGCGTCCAGCGAGACGCAATTCGTAGAGGCCACGGCCGACCGGTTCACAGGTAAACGCTTCGATCTCGACCGCAGCCAGACTGTAATTGCCGGTAAGCGGCTGGCTCACGTCGCGCCAGACGAGTTTCCGGATGCCGTTGACCTTATGGACCCAGTAAACCGTCTGGACGGGCTTCGGTTTGCCAGAAGCCTTCGGCAGCTGATGCTGGTAGAATACGACTCCCGTTTTCGTGGCATACGGCTGGATCTCATAAGCCAGTTCGGCATCCTGAACGACGCGGCGAAAGGCCATCTGGACCTCCTGATGAAGCTCGGCATCGGCCCAGAACCGGAAGGCACTGTGAACGCCCGTGCAGAGCAGCAGACCGAGTGCCATCATCATCACGGCCAGCACGGGCACGGACAGCAGGCAGTCAAGGAGCAGGAAGCCATGCGCAGATGATTGGTTACCCCGTTGTTTCATGCTCATACCACTCCCATTCCAGCTGCAGCGAAGCAGTTCTGCCTCCAGTATGGCCCGGCCAGCTCACCACGACATCAGCCCGCCAGCCGTCGGATCCTTCAGTCACGCGGACTTCGGCTTCAACGGCAAATTCCACCCCTTCGCGCACCGGAGCCTCCTCGCCGAGCCAGCCGTATGCCCCCGGCGCGAGGCGTCCCTCCCGTGAGAGCGCCGCGAGTTCCGCGAATTCCTGCTTGGCCAGGTATACGGCGGCCACACGTAGCATATTCTCCCGTTCAAGAGCAGCACTCTGGTGATAGACGGCCAGCGCAGACGCCGAAGCCATCAGGATGCCCGCAAGCACGAGGAGCTCGAGCAGGAAGAACCCCGCTTCTCCCTTCCGATGCCGGATTTTCACCCGCTTCACCCCGCCTTTCATCTGACTGGCACGCTCAGCCGACACGGTCCAGCCGGCAGCGGCCGCTGAGACTCATCACAATCTGCCGGTCCCGCGTACAGCCCTCCATGCGCAGCCGCAGCGAAAACGGCAGGTCGACGGTCCCCTCTTTGCCAAAGTACACCGGGCGGCTCATCGTCATGGTGCTTATCATCGTCATGCCCCTGGGAAATGAATGGCTCCTGACGACCTGCCGCCGTCCGCGCATGACGGAATATCCTGTGCGGCTGAAGCGCAGCGAGGGGACGTATTCCTCGCGCTGCGGCATCATGCCGTCAGGCCACGAAGCTGTGCTGTGCGACAGGGCCTGCACGTAGCGGATCGTGTGCAGGAGCTGCACGGCCTCGTACTCCAGCACGGCTTCCCGGTACATGCGCACGGCCTGAGGCACGGCCAGCAGCGCGAAGGCGGCGATGACCGCAGCTGCGATCACACCCTCGATCAGCAGAAAGCCCGGCGAGCAGCGCTTCAGAAGCAGCTTTGATAAGCCTGCCACAGCTCCACCCCCTTCACATAGCCGACATAACCGCCAAGGGACAGAAACGGCCCGAACGGCAGGCACTGCCGGCGGCTGGCACGCCCCGCGGCAATCAGGCAGCAGGCGGCAAAGGCACCAGCCACGAAAGCCGTCAGCAGAGCTGCGAGCAGGGATCGCCAGCCCAGCCACAGGCCGAGTACCATGACGTATTTGACATCGCCAAGGCCCAGTCCGCCATGCGAGAGCCAGCGGATGGAGAGCAGCAGGAAGCCGCCGAGCAGGCAGCCGAGCACGGCATCGGCAAACGGCACGGTCGCACCGAGGGTGAGAAACAGCAAAGCCAGAAGTGCCAGCACGAGATTGCCGCGGTCCGGCAGGAAGCCCGTGCGGCTGTCCAGCCAGCCCATCACCGTCAGGCCGAGCACAAAAGCCAGCCCGCCCGCAAGCCGCCAGCCCGCAAGCCCGAAGGCTAGCAGGCCGGCCCAGGCAAGGGTCGTCACGCCACACAGCCCCCTCCAGCTGCATTCCGTCGTCAGCATCCAGTCCTCAGCAAAATCCTTCATGATTGATTCCCGCTGCCGGTGCTCTTCCGCTCGCCAAACGCTGACAAGGTCTTGCCGTCACAAAGAGCGCGCATTTCCTCCCCGTCTCCTGCTTTCCCGATCGAATAGGCGGCGTTATCCGAAAGTGTCGTCAGCTCACCATTGACCAGACATTGTCCCGTCGGCGGCTTGAGGTTTTTGGCATCGACAATGTAATCATCCAAGGCGCTCAAATCTCCGGACGTCGGGAAAACACCTTTCTCCAGCGCATAGACGCCCATGGCCGTCTCAATCGTCGAGAGATCTGCCTGGATTTTTGCCGTATTGGCCTTGGCCACGGCCGAATGAAACTTCGGCACCGCAATGGCCGCCAGCACGGCGACAATCCCCACGGCAATCAGCATGCCGAGCAGTGAGAAACCCGCTTCCTGCCTCTTGTTTTGTGACATCAAAAAAACCTCCTCCACATCAGAACACAAATCCTCACACTTCAGGGGCCTTGTGATGTGTATTCTACGTCCAGTGGACATTCTCCTGCTCAATTATGAGAAATTTTTAATTTTTATTGCGATTATCATAAAATATCAGGAGTAGAATAAAAATATTAAAGCATGTAAATAAAAAGCACCCGCTTATCAGGTGCAAATTACAACGAATATTTTATAATACGTTCACTCACCGTGCACACAAGAAGGATGTGCAGCAAGATACGCGTTAATGCGGCGCAGCAAGCCATTCTGACCACGTGCCAGCAGCACGGCAAAGCCCTCATGCGTAAAGGGCTGCGTCAAAAGCGGCGCACAGAGGCGCGGGTCCCTTGCGGCATGGTAGGCGGCTTCGACCGTTTCTGTCATCATGACATCGGCCTCTCCCGCGACAATGCGGGCGGGGATCTCGCCGTTCTGCTCATGGCAGATCCATGCAGCGTGTGTCAGGAATCGCCGCACGAACGCTTCATTCGTGCCGCCCGGATTGAACATCACGCGCACCGACGGCCGGTCCAGGCCACCAAGACTCCGATAGCGGCCGGCATCTTCACTGCGGCAGAGAATGGTCTTGCCCGTCTGACGGTACACCTCGGACACAAGGAACGTTTGCCGCCGTTCGCGTGTCGACGAAATGCCGCCGATCGCCGCCTCGAATGCTCCGGCTGTCAGCTCCTCATGCAGGTGCGGCCAGCTCGTCGCCACGAATGCCACCCGGAAGCCCAGATCTCTTCCAAGCCGCTTCATCCACTCGATGTCAAGTCCTTCGTACTGCCCATCGGGACGCAGCCACGTAAACGGACGGTAATCCCCCGTCGTCCCGACGCGCAAGACCGTCTGCTGTTCCCTGCGCAAAACCGTTATTCCCATATTTATCTCCTTTTTCCGATGAGCCCGCAGGCAGGCAAAGCAAAAGCCGCTTAATCTGTTTCGACTAAGCGGCTATTTGCCTTGTGTTTGATTTTCCATGTACTCTCACCGCATGGAACCATTAGTGGCCCATCGGACTCGCCTCCTTGCTGACTCACCCGTATGTGCAAGTGCTCGCAAGAGGTAAGAAGTCATTCCGTTTTCTCTATGGCTTTCTTCCCTTTGCTTGATTATATTGTAGCAAAATTGTGTAATGTTGTCAAGAGTTTCGGTGAACAATCTGTCATTTTCTGTAATGCCTGTTCGCAGGCAATAGGCATTGCGAAGGCTCATGACTTCTCCTGCTTTGGCAGGCCGTAATCCTCCGGATAGCGCTGGATATCCTCGACCATGTGCGTGATGAAGTCCCGGCATTTGCCGCAACCCGTGCTGCAGGTCGTGCGCGCGGACACTTCTTCGAACGTCTTCGCACCGGCTGCGACAGCATCGACAATCTCGCCGTACGTGACACGGCGGCAGTGGCAGGCAATCTTTTCTCGTTTCATGTTCCCTCGCTCCTTTTCTCCTGAACGCTATCCCGTTAGAAATTATGCGTGAATCCCAAGGAGAATCCGACGCCGTTATAGCCCGGGTTATGGCTGCTGAAGCCGTTGGATGAATGATGGAAGAGATACGCGAGGCTGATGGCATCGCGGTCCGTGTAATGATATGTCAGCCGCGGCCCGATGCGCCAGAGAAAGCCGAACGCGCGGCCATTGCCCGGATGGGCGTGATTGTAGGCAAGGACGCTGCCCGTGCCGTCAATGGAGGCATCGAGCTTGCCGGAGATGTGGCGGGTCCAGCGCAGCATATACGACGGACCAAAGCCGACGGCCTCGGCATCGCGATAGATATTGTCTTCCGTCGTTGAACCGAGCGCGCGCTCCAGCGTCAGGCCGTAATGCAGGGACAAGGCGCCGAGCGTCTTGTACTGATGGTAGATGTGGATATTGTAGAGATTGACATCGCGTTTTTCGAAGAAGCGGGCATCGAGGTACTCAAGCTGAACTTCGATGTTGTTCCGTGACGGATGTGCCGCTGACTCGGACTTTGCCGTCTTTTCCGCAGATGAATCTTTGACCGGCTCGATACCGTTCTTTGCCGCCCGCGAAGGTTCCTTCCCGGCCTTGTCCTGCCGGGAAGTCATTTGCTTCGGCATCTCCGTGAGGGTCTTCTCCTCTTCGGTCGCGGCCGGAGCAGCCGCTGCGGGTGCCTCAGCCGCAGGAACGGCCTGCACAGGAGCTGCCGCCTGTGCAGAGGCTGCGGGCAGCGGCAAAGCCAGCAGACAAGCCGCCAGTGAATAAACGGGAACAGATTGTATTTTCATGATTAATGCGCCATCCTTTGCCTTGATTTCAAGTTCGGGGTTCTTGTCTTGATGTTAATATTCGAGCCTGCGGCGTTTTCTCCTGCTTTTCCACCTCCTCTGTTCCTCAGATTTGCTGCGTGGCCTGCTGACGGTAATGGCGGATCTTATGCGCAAAGAGCCAGCCGCCAAGCGGCAGGCAAATGAGCGCGATGATCAGAAGCGCCCCGATATCATGCCAGAGGTGCGGCGAATAACCGGCCAGGAAGAGCTCGCGGACGGTATTCGAGAAGAAGGAGAGCGGAAATGCATCCGCGACATACTGCATCGCAGTTGGCATGGCCTCATGCGGCCAGGTGTAACCCGAAAAAATGAAGGCGACAACCGGATACATGATGATGCCGCGCACGAATTTCATCTCCTTGTGAAAGCAGGCGGAGAAGAGCACGACGAAGCTCATGGCCGCCAGGATAAACGTGCTCGCGAGCAGCAGGAGCTCCCGCAGCGGTGCGTGGAGCGGAATGCCCATGAGATTCTGCACGAGGAAGACGACAAGCAGATATGACAGCATGGAGAGAAGCCAGAAGTATACGACCTTGGCGAGCAGCAGCAGCCAGGGCGAGCCGTGTACTGCACCATCCTGTGTTCCCGCCATCAGCGCTTCGTATTCATTTGTGATGGATGCACCGACCGCAAAGAAAATCCCCTGCTGAAAGGCGACCATTGCGAGGCCCAGCAGGAAGAAGAACATGTAGCCCTGCGTCATGTTGTGCAGGACACGCAGGTGCGGTGTCACCGGATTGATGACATGCCGGACTGTCTCGACCTCAGCCCCTGTGCGCAGTGCCACGCGCTCCGTGGCCAGACGGTTCGAGAAATCCGCAAGGATGTCCGACACGGCCGAACTCGTGATGTTCGTCAGGATGATGTTCGCACCGTTGGCCATGTAGAGGACATCGGAAAAACTGCCCGTCTTGATCTTTTTTGAGAAATCCCGCGGAATCTCGATGGCGGCATACGCGCGCTTCTCCTGCAGCGCCTCGCGCATTTCCTCTTCCGATGTGACGTAATCCGTGACATACAGGCTGTCACTGCTCTCAAGCGCCGTCAGCAGCTGGCGCGAAAGATGCGAGTTTTCCTGATCGAGCACGACGCATGGGACGTCCGTGACGATATTCGGGATGTAGAGCAGGCCGAAGACGATCAGATACGCCACGGCCGCACCGAACAGGAAGACGAGGCGCCGCGGATCGTGCAGCGACAGCAGCACTTCACGCTTCAGGGCGAGCAGGAATGCTTTCATCGCGCTTCTCCCCCTTTCCTCCCAAAAATCTCACGCGCAGTGCGAAAATGGCAGCGGACAGTATCTGACACCCCAGTCCTCCGACGAACATGATGCGCACGTTGCGCCAGAGATCCGGCGAACTGCCACTCAGCAGGATATCGCGCAGGGTGTCGCCCGCATACGTCATGGGCATGAGCATGCCAATGGCAGAGGCCACGTCGCTCATGTCAAATGCCGGCCACGAAAGCCCGCTGTAGAGCAGCCCCGGCATGATGTAGACCATCGGGGCCTGCAGCGAGAGCACGCGCGTCGGGCAGAAGACCGAAAAGACGTGCAGGACGCTGCTGACAAAAAACAGGAAGGCCCCGGCCATGAGTATGGCATCGGCCCAGCTGCCGCGCATCGGCACGGCAAAGCCGTAAACGACGACGTTCAGGGAAAGAATAAAGCTCACGAGCCCCAGGCACCAGTAAGGCAGTGTCTTGCCAAGCGAGATGAGCAGCGGATTCGTGCCGCGCCATCGGCGCCTGAAGAACTCCGTCACCATCGCAGGAGCTATCGTCAGCATGATACCAATCTGAAGGCCGTTCATCATGAGACCGGAAAGCATGAAGGAACTGTAGCCATTCGCCGGATTGCCGAGGATGCGGACCCCCATGTGCACGGGGTAAGCCGCATGGATGGCATCATCGGGCAGCAGGCTCAAACTCTCGAGCAGGCTCTTGCTGACCGCAACCGAAAAGGAACGGCTGATTTCCTGCGAGGCACTCAGCGCCGCATTGCCGAACATGTTGTTCGTCGAATCCACCATGATGAGGATGTCGCTGCCGAGTCCCGACTTGATATCCTTGTCGAAATCCTTCGGAATGCCTAGGGCCATCTTGGCCTGGCCGCTCTCGATGACTTCCTGCATCTCCTCTTCACTGGCCGCCTGCGCGACATAGGTGAAGCGGTCAGCGTCGGCATAGGCCTGGATCAGCGAACGGCTGAGCTTGGACTGATCCTCATCGTAAACAACGAAAGGAATGTTGTTGACAACATTCTCGCGGTAAATGAAGCCGAAAATCAACGAAAAGGCCAGCGGCATCGCAAAGATGATGATGGCGACCGGCGGGCGTCCATGTATCAGGTAATGCCATTCATCGCAGACAATCGCCCAGAATTTCTGCCAGACGGCCGTGTGCTGCCCGGAATCATGTTTGCCATTCATTCGCCATCACCAGCCAGACGGAAGCGCATGCCCGGCCACAGGGCATCGGAATTGACCTGGATCTTGACGTTGAAGCTGACGATATCGCTGGCATCACCGCGTTCGCTCGTAGCGCGCTGCGTCGCGAATTCCGCCTTCTTGCTGATATCCGTCACCGTGCCCGTCACCTTTGTCTTGTTGTCGCGGCCAATCAGGGTCACCTGCTGACCCAAGTGGAAATCCGAGAGCTGCGTCTCGGGAATCTTGATGTCCACCCAGTTATCAGACGTATCTTGTACAGACACGAGCGGCGTGCCGTTCGAAATCATCGAGCCTTCCTCGACGTACTTCTCCGTGATGACGCCGTCAAATGGAGCCTTGATTTCCGTCTCATCGAGCGAAACCTCCACGTCCTGCAGAGAAGCCTCGGCCTGTGCGAGCTTGGCGGCCAGTGCCTTCTCGTTCTCCTTGCTGACATCCGTTTGCAGGAGGCCGGCATTCGACTGGCTCACCGCACCCTGTGCCTGCTCGTAGGCAGCCTGCGCGGTCTTGTACTTCGTATCGTACTGGTCGAATGTCTGCTGTGAGACAGCCCCCTGCACCAGAAGATCGGCATAGCGGTCATGGTCGGCCTTCGCGAGCGCCAGGTCTGCCCGTGCACGGTCAGCTGCGGACTGCGCCTGCGAGAGGGGCAGACTGCGTGGAGCCCTGCTGCATGTTCGTCGTCACGGCAGCCTGTGACTGCTGAGCCCGCACGGCCTCGATGCTCGCCTCAAGCTCCGCCTTCTGTGCCTCGAGGCTGCGCTTATCGATGCGCGCGATGACCTGCCCGGCCTCCACCGTGTCGCCTTCCTTGACGAGCAGCTCGACCACACGGCCGGCCACCTTGGAATTCACATCGATTTCCTTGGCATCAGCCCTGCCCCAGGTCGTTTCTGAAGCAGTTTTCCCGAGGCCGCAGCCGACGCAGGAAAGAAGCATCAGCAGGCTGAGCAATACGGCCATCGCCTTGTGGCAAACCGTATACCTCATACCCACCCCTTGATGCACCGGCTTTCTCATCCAAATCGTATTCATATTCATCACTCCTGTCCGCATCCTTTTCTTCAAGCGTATTCACTTCATCTATTAATTGAACACGTTCAAATAAAAGGCAAAAAGAAGAGCGGAAGACTTCCGCATCTGCCAGCCTCTGTTTCAGATAGTCAGCGGTTCTTCTACGAGTTCCTGTGCGATATTGCTCCAAAGATTCTCTTGCTGCTTCATTCGCGCAATAGTCGCTTCCACTTCTGCTTCAGGAACCTCGAAGAGCTGCAGAGCCATATCGATAACCTCAGCCCGTGCTGCATCGTCATCGATGGGATTATCGAAGTAGAATGCCGTGATGCAGGCCCCCATTGCCCCCTTGATCAGCACGGCCTTGTGACGGTATTCTTCTTCCGTAAAGCGCGTGCCGAACAATTGCTGTGCATACCTGGCAAATAATTCAGCCATCTTCTCGAAGATGACGCGCGAATGATAGCACTCATAATAAATCTCACAGATCCTGGCATCATCGCGCATCTTCGTGAGCTCTACTTCGCAGATCACGGCATATTTAAAAGCTGGCGTCTCATCGCCGCAGCAGGCATCGATTTTCTCGATGCAGTGATGAATGATGGATGCCAGCATCTCGGCGAAAATCGCTTCCTTGTTCTGGTAAAAATGATAGATGCTGCCCGTGAGAATACCAGAATGCTGAACGATATTCCGGATGGTCGTCTTCTTGTACCCCTGTGTGACGAGCAAGTCCTTCGCGGTCGCCAGTATCTTCTGGCGGATCTGTTTGCTGTGTTCTCTCATGAATATCCCCCTCTATCGGATTCCAATTCCCCTAGTATATATTGAACGTGTTCAATATTATTGTGCGCCGATTAGGCATGACAAAACCCCCAGTTCAA
>NZ_QRVW01000031.1:19284-27210 GCF_003458855.1 Mitsuokella sp. AF21-1AC | reverse complement strand
CTAGCCTTCACCCCTTCAGTCAGCTGCGCTGACAGCTTCCCTGACCTCATCCGTCACCTGCGGTGACACCTTCACCAGAGGGGAAGGCAGTGGGGACGCCATCTGCACGAGCCCCAGCCTTCCCCGCGCACGGGGAAGGGGGACCGCGTAAGCGGTGGAAGAGGTCCATGGACTGACGGGCAAGGACTATACTCGATTGGAAGTCCTCACAAGCGTTGTAGCCCCGCGTGCGGGGGCGCGAAGCGCGGGATGCCGGTTGCATCCCCGGGTGTGGCCCGCAGGGCCGAAAGGGGTCCATGGGCGAAGTTCCGCGCATATTTCGATTTACATCGAAATGAAAAGTTGCTGCGAGACTTCACCCCTTCAGTCAGCTGAGCTGACAGCTTCCCCAACCTCATCCGTCAGCCTTCGGCTGCCACCTTCCCCAGAGGGGAAGGCTTTGGGGACGCCTTTACGAAAGCTGTCCCCTTTGGGGAAAGTGGCCCAAAGGGCCGATAGGGGAACTTGCTGGGACTTGCTTTGTTGCTCGATGTAAATCAACACCTGCTCCTTATTTGGGGCGTTGCACTTTATTGATATCCGTTTTCAATTTTTTTTTGGGGGTGCGCTGCAGGCGGTCCATGGCGGCCTTGTAGATCGTTTCGCTGGAGATGCCGGGCTCATCGCTTTGGACGATGGCGTACTGCATCGTGACCGTGACGGGATTGCCGTCGATCTCGTGGATATTCTCGAGCGCCTGCGCGAGCTCCTGTGCCTGCGTTTCCACATCGCGCTTATCCGTATAGCGGACGAGCGCGAACACGGCCTGCGTCACGCGGGCGAGCACGGCATCCTTGCCGGCCAGGCGGCAGAGCACATCGGCCTGCTTCTGTATGAGCTTCTGGAGCGTCTTTTCGCCATACGTATCGGCCAGGCGCTGGTACGAGCGGCCATCGAGCAGGATGAGGCTGTAGGGGCGATGGTGGAGCTGCCACTGCTCCTCGTAGCGCATGAGCGCGTCGAGCAGGCCCTGGCGGTTCATGAGGCCCGTCAGCATATCCTGATACGTGATCTTGGCATCCTCGAGATTCTTGCGCAGGATGTTGTCGACATCGAAGAACGTACCCATGAGTCCGATGATCTGCCCATCCTGATAAATCGGCCATTTGTAGCACGTGATGTGGTGGATGGTGCCGTGGATGATGCAGTGACCCGGCGCATTGTTGACGACATGCCCCTTTTCGAGCACGGCGAGCTCATCGTTGCGGTACGGCTCGTTATCGACATGCCAGCCCATCTCCTCATCGGTCTTGCCGAGGATCGCCTGCTCCGAAGCAAAACCGTGGTAGTCGAGGAACGCCCGGGATGCTCCGACGAAGCGGCGCTGGCGGTCTTTCCAGAAATAGCAGAGCTGGGAGGAATGCTGCAGGTTCTTCCAGAGCAGGGCAGCGAGCTCATCGGAAATCGGCAGGACCGACGGTTCTCCTGTCTCCTGCAGCAACGTCTCCAGCGTGTGCGGCCGCAGGTTGAGTTCCTGCACCGTCGTCAGGAATGCGTGCTTCCCGCTGTTCGGGAGCAGGGTGGCCGTGAATTCCTTCCAGCTGTAATTGCCATGCCGGTCCCGGACGCGGAAGCAGTCGAAGAGACGGCTGTGCGGCTGAGCCATCAGGCGCGCCAGCACGGTCTTGGGATCGCAATACGCCAGATAACGCGACCGGTCGTCGGGGTGGATGAGTTCCTGCGCGTAATGCACCAGCATCTTCGTGATCCCCTCGTTCTTCTGATGCTGCCGTTCCGCCTCGGAGGGCTCCTGGATGAAGAGCGGCTCCAGCCAGTCGTCATCGAGATGGACAAGCATGATGTTGTCAAAGAGCGTGTAGAGGAACCGGAGATTCTTGTCGAACCGGTTGTGCGTCAGGCGGTCGCGCTCCTGGGTGATGTTCTTGATTTCTGCAAAAATCAGCACACGGCCCGCGTATTCCAGCACGACCCGCAGCTCGACGCGGATGTAGCTGCCGGCCACCACATAGAAGCACGTTTCCCGCTGATGGCTTTGGCGCGCCAGCTGCACCGTATCGCGGAATATCGCGTACATGGTGGGATCGTGCGGATCGTTCACCGACGCTTCGACCTGCTCGAGGGTGTAATGAAGATTCCGCACCTCCTCGAGATAGGCTTCGTTCGTGTAGAGGTGATGCACCTTGCCGTCCGCGAACTCGAGCAGCGTCATGGCGTGCGGCGTCTGATAGATGGAGGCGCTGGCCACATCGTAGTAATGGTGCCATTTGCGCAGCTCCAGCCCGCGCCCCTGCGCCTCGTTGTGCGCAAAGGCGCCCACGAGCGGCTGCGGCTTGCCGAAATAATACCCCTGCAGGCGCCCGCAGCCAATCGAAGCGAGGAAATCGGCCTGCTCCTTTGTCTCGACGCCTTCCGTCAGCGTCTTGATGCCGAGCCGTTTGGCCATATCGATGGTCGACGCGATGATCTGACGCGATTTTTCCGTAAAGTTGCGCAGGAACCCCATGTCGAGCTTGATGAGATCGACGGTGCAGTCCTTGAGGATGTTGAGCGACGAATAGCCGCTGCCGAAATCATCGAGCCAGACTTCGTAGCCGGCCGCGCGCAGCCGGTCCATCGTCTGGCGGATGGGGCCGGGGTCCTTGGCCATGGCGCTTTCCGTGACTTCCACATGCAGGAGGTCGCGCGGTAAATCGTAGCGGGTCAGGGCTTCCTCGATGACGGCAAAGACATCGAGCAGTGAGAAATCGAGGCGGGACAGGTTGAAGGAAACGGGGAGGACGGGGAGATTTTCATCGAGCCGCCGGCGCAGCATCTGGCAGATTTCGTTGAGGACGAAGACATCGAGCCGGTGGATCTGATGCGTCTGCTCGAGTGCCGGGATGAAGGAAAACGGCGCGAGGAAGCCGACATGCGGATCAATCCAGCGCGCGAGCGCTTCAAAGCCGCAGAGATCTCCCGTGAGCGTACGGATGACCGGCTGATAATAAATGTGAATCCAATGCTTTTCAATCGCTTCATCGAGATGGTGAATGACGTAATCCCGCACATCCTTGTCGATGGCATGGCCGCCGCTGCGATGCTCCGTCTCGGTGATGAGGCAGCAGTAGACCTCGCCTTCGCGAGTGGTCTTGACGCAGCGCCCGGAAAGCTCGGCATAGCGGATGCGGCCCGTGCGCGTGAGGAGACGGATGGGGACGTGTGCAAAGCGGCCCTGCGCGGCCAGGCGCTGCTTCCGGATTTCCGCCAGCACGCGCTGCCGATCCTCGAATACCAGCATGTTCTCAGTATTGTTGTGGATGTAGCGGCGCCATTCTTCTATATCCTGGCATTCCAGGAAATCCAGCAGCTCCCGGTTGGCATAGAGCACCGCCCATGGCTCCTGCGCCCGGCACACGTAAAAACAGCCGGGGAAATGTTCCAGTATGTCCGCGGACTGATGCAATAGTTCTTCCATATCGATCCCCTCTATTCCGGCAGGTTCCATCACGTCCAGCAGGAAGGATGTCCTGCCGTCTGTCCTCGTTTCTTCTCGATACCCTTTCATTTATTTTATCGGTTTTATTCTATCATTTTTCCTGCCATTTTCCTATAGGCGTATCCCCGCTGCGGGCTAAAGATATCCGGGGCAGAGGAGCGAGTCGCAGCCCTGCCGTCTTTTTGCAAATGCCGGTTGACAAACGCGCGTCTCCGGTGTATCATGATAACATGTTTTTAAAACATATCTGATTTATATGAGATAACATCCATAGGTCATTCGAAAAACGGAAGCCTGTGGGGCTGGTCTTCTTATTTTGCGTGCCTGCCGTATGCGCGGGCGGACAGAGAGACGAGCTCCGCAGGCTTTTTTTCTGGGATGTGCAGCTTGGGAGGCATGCGGTATGACAGTGACAGTAAACGGCGAACCTTTAACAATCGAGAAATCCATCAACCTGACGGAATTCCTGCAGGTGGCGAAGGCGGAGCAGCCCGAGTACGTGACGGTGGAGCTCAACGGCGAATTCGTCGATCATTCGGGCTTTGACAAGACGTTTGTCAAGGACGGCGACACGGTGGAGTTCCTGTATTTCATGGGAGGCGGTGCGAGATGAGCCTGACGAACGAACAGCTTGAGCGCTATTCGCGCCACATCATCCTGCAGCAGGTCGGCGGCAAGGGCCAGGAGAAGATCCTCTCGGGAAAGGTGCTCGTCATCGGCACGGGCGGTCTCGGTTCGCCGGCGGCACTGTATCTAGCGGCGGCGGGCGTCGGTACGATCGGCCTCGTGGATTTTGATGTGGTCGATCTTTCGAATCTGCAGCGCCAGATCATTCATCAGACGTCGGATGTCGGCCGGCCGAAGGTCCAGTCGGGCAAGGAGACGATCAATGCGATGAATCCCGACGTCACGGTGCGCACGTACAACGAGATGGTGACGGCCGCGAATATCCGCGACATCATCCGCGACGAGGATTACGACTTCATCATCGATGCGACGGATAATTTCCCCGCGAAGTTCCTCATCAACGACGCGTGCGTCTTTGATAAAAAAGCGTTCTCGCATGCGGGCATCATCCGTTTCCAGGGGCAGCTCATGACGTATGTGCCGGGCAGGGGGCCGTGCTATCGCTGCGTGTTCCCGACGCTGCCGCCGAAGGACGCGGTGCCGACGTGCCGGCAGGCCGGGATTCTCGGTGTGATGGGCGGCGTCATCGGCACGCTGCAGGCGACCGAAGCCCTCAAGTACATCCTCGGCATCGGCGACCTTCTGACGGGATACCTCCTGACGTACGACGCGCTGACGATGAATTTCCGCAAGGTGAAGATCCCGCGCAATCCGCGCTGCGCCGTCTGCGGCGAGCATCCGACGATTACGGAGCTTGTCGATTACGAGCAACCGGCGTGCGATCTGCGCGCGGCGAGAAAGGGCTGAGCATATGGCAATCGAGGAAAACGAGAACCAAAACGGAAAGCAGGACGAGCGCCAGGCTGCGCCAGCGAAAGGCGAGGGCGGGGCAGAGCCCGCCGGAGCAAATGAGAACCAACGCGGGAAGCAGGACGATGGCCAGGCCGCGCCGGCGACAAATGAGGGCAGGGCAGAGCCAGCCAGGGCGAATATCGTCTGGCTGAAGCTTCCCGACTACCTCGCAATGGTGCGCCACGCGCGGGAGCTCGCGCCCATCGAGGATTGCGGGCTCCTGGCCGGCACGGAGGAGGGCGGCGTCCGCACAGTCGAGAAGGTTTTCTACCTCACGAACGTCGACCACAGCGCGGAGCATTTCGCACTCGACCCCGCCGAGCAGTTTGCGGCCGTCAAAGAGATGCGCGCGGCCGGCTGGAAGCTCCTCGGCAACTGGCACAGCCACCCCGCGAGCCCGTCGCGGCCGAGTGAGGAGGACAAGCGTCTCGCCTTTGACAGCAAGGCAAGCTACTTCATCCTGTCGCTGAACGGCGGTGAGCCTGTACTGAACAGCTTCCACATCGAGAAGCAGACCCGCGTGAGCAAAGAGGACCTGCGCATCCGCTGAGCGGCGAACGCGCAGAAAAGCGGCGGCCCTTCACCAAGGACCTCATCCACCGCTGACGCGGTCCCCCTTCCCCAACGGGGATACCATGCAAGGCAATGGCTGCGTTTTGGTGGTTTTGGTGCATACGTCTCCATGGACCTCTTCCACCGCTTCGCGGTCCCCTTCTCCTGCGGGAGACGGCTTGGGGCTCGTGCCCTTCGGCAGAACATACGAGCGAGGCAAGACGCGCAGCCTTCTCCGCGCACGGAGAAGGTGCCCCGAAGGGGCGGAAGAGGTCCATGGTCGGGCGAGACAACAGCTGTACTCGACTCCAAGCCCCAGCATGCGACGTAGCCCCTCTGGGGAAGGTGGCAGCCGCAGGCTGACGGATGAGGTCGGGGAAGCTGTCGGCACAGCCGACTGAAGGGGTAACCGAAGGCCATAACGTAGAGGTTCGATGTAAATGTGTGTGAAAGATGCAATCATGTGTATATTTTGGGAGGAACCATCATGGCAGTAGACTACAAGGAACTCAAAAAAGGCGGCTTTATGCGCCAGAAGCAGAAGGACTGCTTCTCGATGCGCCTCAAGTCCGTCGGCGGCCACTTCACGGCCGCGCAGCTCGCAACCGTACAGAAAGTCGCCGAGAAATACGGCAAGAGCTACGTGCACCTGACGAGCCGCCAGGGCATCGAGATCCCGTACATCCGCCTCGCGGACATCGACGCGGTCAAGAAGGTGCTGCACGAGGGCGGCGTCGAGGTCGGCGTCTGCGGCCCGCGCGTGCGCACAATCACGGCCTGCCAGGGCGCGGCGACGTGTCCGTCTGGTCTCATCGACACCGTGAAGCTCGCCAACGAATTTGACAAGCGTTACGGCGGCAAAGAACTGCCGCATAAATTCAAATTTGGCTTCACGGGCTGCCACAACAACTGCCTCAAGGCCGAAGAAAACGATTTTGGCGTCAAGGGCGGCGTGCTGCCAAGATGGGAGGCCGCGAGCTGCATTTACTGCGGCGTCTGCGAGGCCGTCTGCCCGGAGAAGATCATCAGGGTCGACAAGGCGGCGCAGCAGGTGACGTCTGAGCGCGAGAAATGCGTCTACTGCGGCAAATGCATCAAGAGCTGCCCGACGGACGCCTGGCAGGGCGATCGCGGCTTCGTCATCTCGTTCGGCGGACTCTACGGCAACCGCATCACCGTCGGCCGCCATTTCCTGCCAATTGTCTTCGACGAGGCGAAGCTCTATGAGATCGTCGATGTGACGCTGAAATTCTTCGAGGAGAACGCAAAACCGAGCGAGCGTTTTGCGAACTGCCTCGATCGTGTGGGCTGGGACAAATTCCAGCAGAACGTGGAGGCCGTATTATGAGCAACATTGCAACCGACGCCAGCATCGACATCACCGATGTCGTCTGCCCGATCACCTTCGTCAAGGTCAAGGTAGCCCTCGAGGACCTCGAGGACGGCCAGAAACTTGCCGTGCACCTCAACGAGGGCGAGCCCATCGAGAACGTGCCGCGCAGCCTCAAGGACGAGGGCCACAAGGTCCTCTCCGTCAGCCGCAATGACGACGGCACCTACGACCTCATCGTCGAAAAAGCCGGCCTCTCAGCATAAACCGCACGCCTGGCAAATGAGGTGAGGCGCTGCGGAATGTATTCCGGCTTCAGCACGCGGCTAAATGTGGAAGGCGGGGACGAGGGCGCAACGCTGCGCGAAGTCGGTCGGCGTCCCCTTGGGGGAAGCTGTCGGCGCAGCCGACTGAAGGGGTGACTGCAGGCCGTGACGCGCAGGCTCGATGTAAACAGACGCAGAAAGGCGCTGCAGGATGTATCCCGGCTTCAGCACGCGGCTAAATGTGGAAGGCGGGGACGAGGGCGCAACGCTGCACGAAGTCGGCTGGCGTCCCCTTGGGGGAAGCTGTCGGCGAAGCCGACTGAAGGGGTGACTGCAGGCCGTGACGCAGCAGCTCGATGTAAACAGGCGTAAAAAGGCGCTGCGGGATGTATTCCGGCTTCAGCACGCGGCTAAATGTGGCCCAACATGCTGCGAGCAGCAAAGAGGCTTCGCCGCCTGCCGCGGCGTTCCGACATCCGGTGCAAAGTCCTTTCGTATTGGGCCCCAGCCCTGCGGGCAGTCGCCACGCGCCTCCAGGCGGAATACATCCCTCCGCTCAGGCTCATACCCCTCGTAGGACACGAGCGCAGCAAGTCGCGCAGCCTTCCCCGCGCACGGGGAAGGTGCCGAGCTTGCGAGGCGGAAGAGGTCCATGAGCTGACGGGCAAGAACAAAACTCAACTGCAAGTCCTCACAAGCGTCGTAGCCCGCGCACGGAGAAGGTGCCCCGGAGGGGCGGAAGAGGTCCTTGAGCTGACGGGCAAGAACAAAACTCAACTGCAAGTCTTTACAAGCGTCGTAGCCCGCGCATGGGCGCGAAGCGC
>NZ_QRVW01000031.1:0-19238 GCF_003458855.1 Mitsuokella sp. AF21-1AC | reverse complement strand
GGCGGAAGAGGTCCATGAGCTGACGGGCAAGAACAAAACTCAACTGCAAGTCCTCACAAGCGTCGTAGCCCGCGCATGGGCGCGAAGCGCGGGATGCCGGGGCATCCCTGGAGAAGGTGGCCCGCAGGGCCTCATCCACCGCTATCGCGGTCCCCCTTCCCCAATGGGGAAGGCTTGGGCTCGTGTCTCTCGGCAAAACACGAGCGCAGCAAGCCGCGTGCCTTCCCCATTGCCTTCCCCTCTGGGGAAGGTGGCAGCCGCAGGCTGACGGATGAGGTTGGGGAAGGTGTCACCGCAGGCTGACGGATGAGGTCGGGCAAGCTGCGCCTTAACATGATATTTTTCTTGTTTTGCCGGGTCTTCTTTGATAAAATAAAAGCGAGTTTTGCAGGCAGGTCACGACTCTTGGAGCCGTGGCCTTTTTTGACGAAACGCCATTTACGAACAAACGAAAGGTAGGTTAGCTGGATTGGAGGAAAAGCTGAAACTTTACGGCTTCAACAACCTGACGAAATCCCTCAGTTTCAACATTTACGACATCTGTTACGCCAAGACACCGCGCGAACAGCAGGACTACATCAAATACATCGACGAGCAGTACAATTCCGAACGCCTCACGAAGATCCTCTCGAAAGTCACGGAGATGATCGGTGCGCGGATCCTCAACATCGCCAAACAGGACTACGACCCGCAGGGCGCGAGCGTCACGATGCTCATCGCCGAGGAAGAAGCCGTGACCTCGGGGCGCAAGAAGCCCGTAGAGTCCGCCATCCTCGGCGACACCATTCTCGCGCATCTCGACAAGAGTCACGTCACGGTGCACACATACCCGGAATTCCACCCAGAGACGAGCATCGCGACGTTCCGCGTCGACATCGACGTCGCCACCTGCGGCGAGATCTCGCCGCTCAAGACGCTCGACTACATGATCGCGCAGTTCGACTCTGACATCATCACGATGGACTACCGCGTGCGCGGCTTCACGCGCGACCTGCACGGCCGCAAGCTCTTCATGGACTCCAAGATGACATCCATCCAGCAGTTCATCGAGCCCGCGACCCTCGACCGCTACGACGCCGTGGACATCAACCTCTACCAGGCCAATCTCTACCACACACGCATGCTCATCAAGGAGCTGCCGCTCCAGAATTACCTCTTCAACACCGACATCTACGAGATCCCGCCCCGCGAGCGCCTCGCCATCAGCAACAGCCTGCGCCGCGAGATGATCGAGATCTTCAGCGGCCGCAACGTCTACTGAGCAATTGCCCTTCCATCAGCCCGTCGGCTGCCACTTTCCCAACCTCATCCGTCACCTTCGGTGACACCTTCCCCAGAGGGGAAGGCTGTGGGGAAAGCTGTCGCTTGCTGGGCTCAGGCGTTTATTGAGAAATCTGCCTTGAAGCAGAGCTTCCCCTTTGGGGGGGCTCCGCAGGAGCGGGATGCCAGTGGCATCCCCGGGCGTGGCCCATAGGGCCGATAGGGGGACCTGCTGGTTGCTGCTTTGCTATTCGATGAAAAACGAACCTTGAGATATCGTTTTCATCAAGCCAATATGACATAGCGAGCAATCGCCCCTTCAGACGGCTGCGCCGCCAGCTTCCCCGACCTCATCCGCCAGCCTGCGGGCCACCTCCCCAGAGGGGAAGGCTTAGCTTCCCCCTTCGGGGGAAGTGGCCCGCAGGGCCGATAGGGGAGCCTGCAGGCAATCTCTTCGTTGCGCACTGAAAGGCGGATCTTAAATTCCGTTTTCAGCGTGCCGACACCAGGCTGCGAGCAGTCGCCCCTTCCGTCAGCCTGCGGCTGCCACCTTCCCCAGAGGGGAAGGCTTAGCTTCCCCCTTTGGGGGGGCTCCGCAGGAGCGGGATGCCAGTGGCATCCCCGGGCGTGGCCCGCAGGGCCGATAGGGGAACTTGCAGGCAAAAGTCATGCCGCACGCTGAAATGCGAACCTTGAGGTCCTGGTTTCAGCGTGTTCAAACCGTCAATCGTAGCCGTTCTTTTCATTCTATCCAAAGGAAGTGAACCCAATTGGACCATTACCTTTCGCAGGACCGGGCACCCGTCCTTGAAGCCCTCGAACGCATGAAACGCGCGCGCCTCGTACCCTTTGACGTACCGGGCCATAAACGCGGCCGCGGCAACCCCGAACTCCGGGACTTCCTCGGCCCAAAATGCCTCGACGTCGATGTCAACTCCATGAAGATGCTCGACAACCTCTGCCATCCCGTCTCCGTCATCAAAGACGCCGAAACCCTCGCCGCCGAAGCCTTCCACGCCGCACACGCCTTCTTCATGGTCGGCGGCACCACCTCGGCCGTCCAGGCCATGGTCCTTACGGCCGTCGGCCGCGGCGACAAGATCATCATGCCGCGCAACGTCCACCGCAGCGCCATCAACGCCCTCATTCTCTGCGGCGCCATCCCCGTCTACGTCAACCCGCAGATGGACCACACTCTCGGCATCTCGCTCGGCATGCGCGTGGAGGAGGTGGAGGAGGCCATCCGCCGCCATCCCGACGCCAAAGCCGTCCTCGTCAACAACCCGACCTATTACGGCATCTGCTCGAACCTCCGGGCCATCGTCAGCCTTGCACACGCCCACGGCATGATGGTCCTCGCGGACGAAGCCCACGGCACCCATTTCTACTTCCACGACGACCTGCCCATCTCCGCCATGGACGCCGGCGCCGACATGGCCGCCATCAGCATGCACAAATCCGGCGGCTCCCTCACGCAGAGCTCCATGCTCTTATGCGGCCCGAACGTCAACGCCGGCTACGTCCACCAGATCATCAACATCACGCAGACGACGAGCGGCTCGTACCTCCTCATGTCCAGCCTCGACATCAGCCGCCGCAACCTCGCGCTGCATGGCCGCGAGATCTTCGACAAAGTCATCCGCCTCGTCGAATACGCGCGCGACGAGATCAACACCATCGGCGACTACTACGCCTACAGCAAAGAACTCGTGAACGGCGACTCCATCTACGACTTCGACATCACGAAACTCTCCATCTTCACGCGCCCCGTTGGCCTCGCCGGCATCGAAGTCTACGACCTCCTGCGCGACGAATACGACATCCAGACCGAATTCGGCGACATCGCCAACCTCCTCGCGTACGTCTCCGTCGGCGACCGCCCCAAGGACATCGAACGCCTCGTCGCCGCCCTCGCCGAGATCCGCCGCAACTACCGCAAGGACTCCTCGAAAATGCTCAAAGCCGAATACATCGAGCCCGAAGTCGTCCACGGCCCGCAGGAAGCCTTCTACGCCGAAAAAGAAGCCCTGCCCATCGAAAAGACCGCCGGCCGCGTCTGCAGCGAATTCGTCATGTGCTACCCGCCCGGCATCCCCATCCTCGCTCCGGGCGAACGCATCACCGACGAAATCCTCACGTACATCCGCTACGCCAAGAAAAAAGGCTGCCAAATGACCGGCCCCGAAGACATGAACATCCAGTACCTCAACGTCATGAAGTAAGGCGGGAAAATGTGCCGCCAAGCGAAGCTTCCCCCTTCGGGGGGCTCCGCAGGAGCGGGATGCCGGTGGCATCCCCGGACATGGCCCGCAGGGCCGATAGGGGAGTCTGCAGGCAATCTCTTCGTTGCGCACTGAAAGGCGGATCTTAAGATTCCGTTTTCAGCGTGCCGACACTAGGCTGCGAGCAGTCGCCCCTTCCGCCAGCCTGCGGCTGCCACCTTCCCCAGAGGGGAAGGCTTAGCTTCCCCCTTTGGGGGGGCTCCGCAGGAGCGGGATGCCAGTGGCATCCCCGGGCGTGGCCCGCAGGGCCGATAGGGGAGCCTGCAGGCAATCCCTTTACCGCTATGTGAAAATCGAACGGAACGCTTACACTCTACGAAAGGAGCCCATATGGAACTCTGGTTCACCGAAAACCACACCAAAAACGTCAAACTCTCCATCAAAGTAGACCGCCAGCTCTACTCCGGCAAAAGCGAATTCCAGCGCATCGACATCTTCGACTCGCGCGAATTCGGCCGCTTCCTGACCCTTGACGGCTACATGATGCTCACCGAAAAAGACGAATTCATCTACCACGAAATGATCACGCACGTCCCCATGTGCGTCAACCCCGACGCCCGGCGCGTCCTCGTCATCGGCGGCGGCGACGGCGGCACCGTCCGCGAACTTTTGCGCTACCCGGCCATCGAACACATCGACCTCGTCGAGATCGACGAACTCGTCGTCGAAGTCTGCCGTAAATACCTGCCGCAGACCGCCGGCTGTCTCGGCGACCCGCGCCTCACCATCCACTACGAAGACGGCCTCAAATTCGTCCGCCACTGCGAAGACGCCTACGACCTCATCATCGTCGACTCGACCGACCCCTTCGGCCCGGGCGAAGGCCTTTTCACCAAGGAATTCTACGGCAACTGCTACAAGGCCCTGCACGACGACGGCATCATGGTCAACCAGCACGAAAGCCCCTTCTACACCCAGGACGCCTACGCCATGCAGCGCGCCCACAAACGCATCGTCGATTCCTTCCCCATAAGCCGCGTCTACCAGGCCCACATCCCGACTTACCCCTCGGGCCACTGGCTCTTCGGCTTTGCCTCGAAAAACCGCCACCCCGTCAAAGACGTCAACTGGGTCCGCTGGAACGCCCTCGGACTCAATACCCGTTACTACAACACCCAGCTGCACGCAGGCGCCTTCGCCCTGCCAAACTACGTAGAGGAGATGCTCCGCGATGTCGAACCAGAACCCATTGAACCGTAATATCGAAACCTTCCTCGGCTGCGAAACGGAATACGAAGCAAGCCGCATCGTCCTGTACGGCGCGCCCTTCGACTCGACCACATCCTACCGCCCCGGCACGCGCTTCGCGAGCCGCACGATGCGCGCCGAATCCTACGGCCTCGAAACCTACAGCCCGTATCAGGACATGGACCTTGAAGACGCCAAAATCTTCGACGGCGGCGACCTTGAACTCTGCTTCGGTGACACGCCGCGCGCGCTCAACGGTATCGAGGAATTTGCCAGGAGGGTGGTGGAGGACCATAAACTGCCGTTCCTCCTGGGCGGCGAACACCTCGTGACCCTGCCCGCCGTCAAAGCCGTCCACGCCGCCTATGACGACCTTTGCGTCATCCACTTTGACGCCCACACCGATCTGCGCGACGAATACCTCGGCAACCACCTCTCGCACGCCACCGTCATCCGCCGCCTCTGGGACCTCCTCGGCGACGGACGCATCCACCAGTTCGGTATAAGGAGCGGCGAACGCGCCGAATGGTACTGGAGCAGGGAGGGCCACACCCACATCCAGAAATTCAACTTCACGGGCCTCCAGGAAACCATCGCCGCACTCCGCGGACGCCCCGTCTACTTCACCATTGATCTTGACGTCCTGGACCCCTCGTGCTTCCCCGGCACCGGCACCCCCGAAGCCGGCGGCGTCACCTTCCAGGAACTCCTGCGCGCCGCACTCCAGGTCATCCGCGGCTGCAACATCGTCGGCTGCGACCTCGTCGAGCTCTCGCCGCCCCTCGACCCAAGCGGCGCCTCCACCGCCACCGCCCTCAAAATCCTGCGCGAAATGCTCCTCTGCCTCGAAAAGCCCTTCCTCAAACCCGAACAGCTCTGAGCCGGGGAGAGTGGGGGGGAAGATAGTTTGTGTATAGGGAGTAAAAATGGACAATATCATCATCTACAACACGGACGACGGCGCCGCCAGCGTCAAGCTCTACGCCAACGACGGCACGGTCTGGATGACACAGGCACAGATGGCCGAACTGTTCCAGTGTACCCGTCCGAACGTGAACGCACATCTCCAAACCATCTATAAAGATGGCGAATTGGACGAGAAGGCAACCTGTAAGAAATTCTTACAGGTTCGCCAAGAGGGAACACGTTCTGTAAAACGTGAACTGCCCTTTTACAGCCTCGATGCCATCCTCGCCGTCGGCTTCCGCGTCCGTTCCCCGCGCGGCACCCAATTCCGCCGCTGGGCGAACACGACACTCAAAGAATACCTGCAAAAAGGCTTCGTCATCGACGATGAACGCCTGAAGAACCCCGACGGCCGCCCGGACTACTTCGACGAACTCCTCGCGCGGATCCGCGACATCCGGGCCAGCGAAAAGCGCTTCTACCAGAAACTCCGCGACCTTTTCGCCCTTTCCTCCGACTACGACAAGACAGACCGCGCCACGCAGCTCTTCTTTGCCGAAGTCCAGAACAAACTCATCTACGGCGTGACCGGCCAGACCGCCGCCGACCTCATCATCGCGCGTGCCGACGCCGCCAGGCAGAACATGGCACTCACGTCCTGGAAGGGGAGCATCGTGCGCAAAAGCGACATCATCATCGCCAAGAACTACCTGACGGCAGACGAGATCGACACGCTCAACCGTCTCGTCACCATCTTCCTCGAAAGCGCCGAACTGCGCGCCAAAATGCGCAAAGACCTGACGCTCGCCTACTGGCGCGGCACCGTGGACAAGCTCCTCGAGGACCACGGCATTCCCATCCTTGCCGGCCGCGGCAGCCACTCCCATGACGAAATGGTCCGCTACGTCACGGACACCTACGTCGAATTCGACGCCCGCCGCAAGCAAGCCGAATCCCTGCAGGCCGACGCCGACGACTTCGCTGAACTCGAAAGAGAAATCCCCGAAATCAAGCACCGCAAGCCATAACAGCACCACAAGCAACAGCCCGCCCTGGTCCCCTGCCAAAGGCGGGCTGTTGCTATCCCCACAGGCAAGAGAAAGGTATAGAACAAAGGTTTGAATACACTGTTACAACTGCGCGTTCCCTCGCCGAAATGCCTTGCTATCGCTGCATTTTTGCCATATAATAAGATTCGTGTATACTATGAAAAATCACCAATGAGCGATAAGGGGGAATCACTCCATTGAATCCTACATATATCCATACGAAACAGCAGCAGCCATTCTTGCTGATCCGTGTTTGCAAAGGGGAGAGGTACCGAAGTGAATAGAAAATACATACGCTATCTGGCGCCGCTCGTCTTTGTCCTGGCCGACTACCTGGCCATCGTCGGGGCGGAAAAACTGGCCCTCTGGTGCCGCAACTGGAATGTCGTCTACACCATACCCGCTCAGTACATCTACCTCTGGGTGCCGCTCATCTTCTTCGTCTTCCTCGCACAGGCCCACGCCTACACGAAGATGCAGCCCATGCTCGACGCCGTCCGCAAAGGCTTTTGCGCCGTCGTATACGGCATCGTGAGCTGCATCATCCTGCTCTTCCTGTTCAAGGAAAGCATCGCGCTCTCGCGCATCTATGCCGGCCTGTTCTGCATCTTCGTCATCTTCTCCGTGCTCATCGTGCGCTACCTGCTGCGCCTCTTCCTCAAGAAAGCACACATCTTCTACGAGCCCGTCATCCTCATCGGCGCAGGCCGCACCGCCGAACGCGTCCTGCGCTTCTTTCAGGGCGACCTCGGCTACCGCTACGACATCACGGGCATCATCGACGACCACCCGATTTCCGAACGCATCTCACAAAAATTCCTGCTTTATGGTAAAATGAAAGACGCGGAGCACATCGTGCGCGACTCGGGCATCCAGAACGTCATCATCACGGCCCCGGGCCTCAAGAAAGAAGCCCTGCAGGACCTCATCCAGAAGATTCAGCCCTACGTGCGCAACATCTCCTTCGTGCCCGACCTCATCGGCACCCCGATGGCCGGCATCGAGACACAGACCCTCTTCAGCGAAGAGATCCTCATGCTCACGATGAAAAACAACCTCGCGAGCCGCCGCAACCGCGCCATCAAGCGCGTGTTCGACCTCGTCTGCACCATCTGCGGCAGCATCGCCATCTTGCCGATCCTTATGGGCCTCGTCCTCGTCGTCGCCATCAACAACAAAGGCCACGTCATCTTCGCGCACCAGCGCGTCGGCAAGAACGGCCGGCTCTTCCCGTGCTACAAGTTCCAGACCATGATCCCAAACGCTCAGCAGGCCCTCGAGAAATATCTTGCCGAGAACCCCGAGGCCCGCAAGGAATGGGAAGCCAACTTCAAGCTCGAGCACGACCCGCGCGTCACGAAGCTCGGCGCCTTCCTGCGCAAGACCAGCCTCGACGAGCTCCCGCAGCTCTGGAACGTCGTCCGCGGCGACATGAGCCTCGTCGGCCCGCGGCCCATCGTCACAGCCGAGATCGAGCGCTACGGCGAATACTTCCGCGAGTACAGCATGGTCCTGCCCGGCATCACCGGCATGTGGCAGGCCAGCGGCCGCAGCGACACCACCTACGAAGAACGCGTCGCCATGGACACCTGGTACGTCCGCAACTGGTCCGTCTGGATCGACCTTATGTACCTCGTAAAGACCGTCAAGGCCGTATTCTTCGGGAAGGGTGCATATTAAAAAGCAGGCATTGGAGGATTCAACGTTGGAAAACAGGCAATACGACATTTCTTTTATTATACTTACATGGAACTCAGAAAAATATATCGAAAAATGCCTGCAATCGATTGATACAATCAAAGCGCTCAGTACCAAGATTTATGTTATCGATAATGGCTCACAAGATGGTACCCTGTCTGCGTTAGAACGGATAAAAGGACAATTGATACATGCCAGTCTTGAAATCATTCGTTTATCCATCAACAGAGGAACTACTGTCAGCAGGAATATGGGGTTAAAAAAAGCTTGTGAGAATTCCAGATATATTTGTGTCCTGGATTCTGACACAATCGTCAATGAAGCGGCTATAATGCAAGTGGCGGGAATTCTTGCCAGTGATCCGACAATCGGGATAATTGGCCCGGTTTTAAAAGGACTGGATGCAAGTATTCAGAACTCGGGACGGGCAATTCCAACGCTTTCTTTGAAAGTGTTGAAGGTACTGCCGTTAAAAAACTTGAGAGAAAGAGGGGCTGCGAAAGAACAGATTCCCAAAATACAAGATGTGACGAATGTAGGGTATTTGATGTCCGCCTGCTGGATGATGCAGGCCAGCCTTGTCAAAAAAATTGGCCTTTTAGATGAAAATATATTTTATGCCCCTGAAGATGTAGAATACTGTATGAGGGCGTGGAAACATGGGTATCGAGTGTGCTATGCGAAAAATGTTTCAATTATCCATGCGTGGCAGAGATTGTCCAGGAAAAAGGTATTTAGCAAACACAATTGGGAACATATAAGAGGGTTGCTTTATCTCTTCCATCGATATCATTGTTATTTCAATAAACCGGATTATGTTCATTACAAAAACTAAGGAGAATAGAATGAAAGTCTTTTTTGTGAATCCACCATTCAAAGCAGAATATGGCAAATTTTCTCGAGAAAATCGCAGCCCGGCGTTGACTCGCAGTGGCACACTCTATTATCCACTTTGGCTGATCTATGCAGCAGCTGTTTGCCAAAAGAACGGATTCGATGTAGAATTCCTAGATGCGCCCGCAACTCCTTTAAATGCCGCTCAATCCATGGATTTTATTCAAAAACATGGAGAAGGTACGAAATTATTTGTATTTGAAACCAGTACGCCATCTTTGTACAGTGATGTGAAATTCATTGAAGAGGTAAAGAAAGCTTATCCTGAAGCTGTTACCTTGCTGGTAGGTACTCATCCTTCGGCGTTACCAGTAGAAACGTTGGGCCTTAGCAACAGTATAGATGCCATTTGCCGCCATGAATTTGACTATATCGTGAGAGATGTAGCCTGCCGGATTCGTGATGGGAAAGACTATCGGGATGTATTGGGCTTGACCTATCGGGATAAAGAGGGAGCGATTAAATCGAACCCCGATATGCCTTATATTGAGGATCTTGATGAAATCCCCTTTGCGTCTAAATTCATCAAAGAATATTTGAATTACAAGGACTATTTCTTTGGTGCTTCTTATTATCCTGAAATCCAGATTTTTACCGGCCGAGGCTGTCTGGCACATTGCAATTTCTGCGTTTATCCTCAGACCCTTCATGGACATAAGTACAGGTTGCGTTCTGCACAAAATGTAGTCGCTGAGTTCCAGTATATTGCGGATAATTTTCCTGATGTGAAGGAAATCGTTATCGAAGATGATACATTTACAGGAAACATCAAGCGAGTGCGAGATATTTGTCAGTTGTTGATTGATAAAGGCCTTTCTAAACGTATGACCTGGCTTTGCAATGCCCGAGTAAACTTGGATTATGATACCATGGTCATTATGAAAAAAGCTGGTTGTCGGTTGATCATCCCCGGCATTGAAAGTGGCAGCGACCAGATTTTGAGGAATATCAAAAAAGGTACGAATCTGGATTTGATTCGGAAGTACATCAAGAATGCAAAAAAAGCTGGCTTATTGGTTCATGCCTGCTATATGGTAGGAAACGAGGGCGAAACCAAAGAGACGATGCAGGAGACCTTGAAGTTGGCATTCGAACTGAATACAGATACCATGCAGTTCTACCCGTTGCTCCCGTTCCCGGGAACCGAGGCATATGCATGGGCTAAGAAGAACGGATATATCAACGGAAAATATGATGAATATGTCAAAGAAGATGGGACAATCAACTGCGTCTTGAATCTTCCTGGCATCAGTGGAGAAGAGATGGTGCGATTCTGCGATGACGCTCGTAAGAAATACTATTTACGTCCTCAATATATCATGCATCGGTTATGGATGGGATTTAAAGATCCTCGAGATTTAAAACGTTCACTGAAAGCATTTTTGAAGATTAAGAAATTCTTATTTAAATAAAATGGAGAATATGAAGAACTTACCTAAAGTCACTATAGCGATGGCTGTTTACAAACCTAACCTGAAATTTTTCCGGCAGCAATTGGAATCCATCAACAAGCAGGACTATGACCATATAAATCTTCTTATTTGGAATGACAGCCCTCATGAATTTCATTGTGACGAGATTGTTTCCAAATATATCACTAAATTTCCTTACCGAATATTGGACAATGGACAAAACAATGGAGTGACTCAGGCATTTGCCTATTTAACAGAAGCTGCCGAGGGGAAATACATCGCTTATTGTGACCAGGATGATATTTGGAAAGAGAACAAGATTTCAGTTACAGTTGCTTTTATGGAAGGGTATCCGGAATGTTCCTGTTGCCATTGTGAATGTCAGTTGATTGATGATCATAATCATGTGGTTAAAGAACATTATTATCCTGCAGGATTAGATATCCTTAATGACATAGAATATCAAAAAGGAACTTTTTTAGTGAAAAATTGGAATATAGGATGTGCAATGGCAATGCCTATTTCGATCGCAAAAGCAGCACTACCGTTTCCCAACATGGTATTTCATGACCAGTGGTTGGAAATGTTTGCTTTAACAAAAGGCAAATTTTTCTATATGCAGGACTCTTTATTACAGCATCGTATTCATGGCACTAATAATAGTCAAACATTGCATGGAGTAAAGACAAAGTCTGATTATTATCGATTGAAATTAAACAAAGAAAAAGCGTTGTTTGTCTTTCTTCAAAATCATTTATCTTATTGGAAAGACTATCAAAAAGAAGGCATGTGGATTGAAGCAAGAGTAGCCTATGCTAAATATCCTGGGCTCAAAACTTTTTTCCGTATGTGTCAGTTTATTAAAGTCCGACCTGGTGTTACATTATTTGAATTACTGATGCCATTTATTCCCCACTGGATGTTTTCTAAAATATTAAGTATTATTCGAGAAGAAGTACGGAAGTTTGGTATAAGGTGATTAGGAGTTAATATGAAGATTTCATTCGTACTGCCTGGGGTTTCAAGAGTTCCAGTAGGCGGCTATAAAATGATCTTTGAATATGCAAATAGACTTTGTAGACGTGGACATGACATTACGCTGATTTTTCATTGTTTTTCAGGAATGAACAGGAATCAGCACATTCCTAAATTTGTAAAACTATTATATTATTATTTTGGAGCATATTATTTTCCTACTTGGTTCACCCTTGATTCTCGTATACATAAGATTTGTAAATATAAAAAATTAATAGATTCAGAACTTCCGGATGGAGACGTTATTTGTGCAACAGCAATTGATACTGCATACGAGGTTGCAGAAACAGCGTCATCAAAAGGAAAAAAAGTTTACTTTATCCAAGACTATGAAAATTGGAATGGATGGACTGATGATAAAGTAAGAAAATCGTATTGTCTTGGAATGAAAAATATTGTCATTGCAAAGTGGCTGCAGAAAATTGTAAAATCTGCGGGTGCAGATTCGATCTTAATTCCAAATGGAATAGATTTTAAGGTCTTCGATGTAGATATACCAATTTCTCAACGTACGAAGCCAATTATTTCCATGCTTTATCATAAGGATGAGCATAAGGGATCAAAATATGGGATAGAGGCTTTACGTAGATTAAAAACGAAATATCCAGCCTTACAAGCAATATTGTTTGGTACTCCGGCAAGGCCCAAGGATCTTCCTGACTGGATTCAATATATCCAAAATGCTACACAGGAGCAACTTCGTAAAATCTATAATCAATCACTAATCTATCTCTGCCCATCAATAAAAGAAGGATTTGGACTTACGGGGGCAGAAGCTATGGCTTGCGGAGCTGCTTATGTTGCTAGTGATTACGGTGGGGTACATGAATATACAGTGGAAGGAAGAAATGTATTACTCTCAGCACCTAAAGATGTAGATGGATTAATCAACAATATATCGCGGTTATTTGATGATGAAAAAAAAAGGATCCAACTGGCTGAGAATGGGTATAAGGATATAAAGGTATTAAACTGGGATGACTCTGTAATACAGTTTGAGAATGTTATTAAAGAAATTTTATGATTTTAAATTTTACTGTATATTATTTTGAATATCTTATTTTAGAATCTATACTTATCAAGAATTTTCTCTAATAGGAATTTTATAAGTATTTTCAAGGGGAGTTTTTTATGTGCGTGGACTTTTTTAAGACAATAGTCACGAGAGTCATTATTTTTT
Organism: Mitsuokella sp. AF21-1AC; assembly: GCF_003458855.1. NCBI lineage: Bacteria > Bacillati > Bacillota > Negativicutes > Selenomonadales > Selenomonadaceae > Mitsuokella > Mitsuokella sp. AF21-1AC. Next base: position 6,334 of record NZ_QRVW01000031.1, on the reverse strand, counting down.
TTGAGCACTTATTTTTATTGTTACCAATAGATAAAAAAAAGATTCTTTTTTATCCAACTAATGGGCACTACTATTGCAATTTAAAATATATTGATAAAAAAATAGCTGTTGAAAATGAGAAAATAAAGATAATTTGGGTAAAACGAAGAGCAGACGATGATTCTTATCCTAATGATATTTCTTTTTGTAACTATCATGATATAAAGTTTTTATATCATTTTTTCACATCTTCTATAATTATTTTTAATAACAATCTTCCTGTATGGGTGTTTAAACGTCACGGTCAAATATTTATCAATACTTGGCATGGCGGTGGAGCATATAAAAAGATAGATAAAGGATTCAGCAAAATTCCTAATCAATGGAAAAAGAAACGTATCTATCGTATCGTGAACTCGATTGATTATGTGGTTAGCTCTTGTAAAAGATTTTCTTATGTCTTTGAAAAGGACATAGGTAGTTCGATGAAATTTTTGCCATTTGGAATGCCTAGGAATGATATTTTTTTTGATGCAAATCAGATGCAGCATGCTGTTGATCTGGTACGGGAAAAATATCGGATACAACCAGATAAAGGAATTGTTTTATATGCGCCTACTTTTAGAGACAATGGTATGAGGATAGATTTAGATGTAAATAGATTGTTATCTTCATTACAGTTACGATTTAAAAAATCATTTATACTCCTTGTTCGCAGTCATCCACATTTGGCAAAGGATATTTTTTCTAAAGTACAGAGACGGGATGAAGTTATAGATGTAAGTAAGTATGTCGATATGCAGGAGCTTTTAGCAGCTGCTGATGTTCTTATTACAGATTATTCGTCGAGTATATGGGATTTTTCTTTTACAGGCCGGCCTTGTTTTATTTATGCTAATGATTTGTCTAGTTACAAAAAAGAAAGGAATTTTCACACTCCTATTGATGAATGGCCTTTTCCATTAGCAGAAAATAACGAAGAAATGGTTCGAAACATAGAGAACTTTAATTCTGATATATACAAAGAACGTATATTTGAACATCATAGAGCATTGGGATCTTATGAAAACGGAACTGCATCTGAGCAGATTGGTCGTTTAATTAAGGCAATATGCTATAAAAATGAAAAAAATTCTGGAGAAAAATAAAGGATTGATTAGATGAATATAGCTATTCTAATTGCAGGTGGATCTGGTAAACGTATGGGCCAAGATATCCCAAAACAGTTTATCAATGTATATGATAAGCCAATATTACTTTATACGTTGGAGAGTTTTGAAAGACATCCTCAGATTGATGCTATTGAGGTTGTCTGCCTTGATGGATGGCATGATGTACTTCGTGCCTATGCACGGCAATTCAATATCTCTAAATTAAAATGGATTATATCAGGTGGTGTTTCTGGCCAGGAATCTATCCGAAACGGAGTTTATAACTTAGAAGGAAAAGTACAGCCGGATGATATTATTGTAATCCATGATGGCATTCGTCCTTTAGTTGATGATACTGTTTTGACAGATGTCTTACTTAAGGCACAGAAGTATGGTAATGCAGTTACTTCTATGCCATATAATGAGCAGATTTTCATCATTAATCCAGATGACAATACCACTACTAAGCAATATATCCCGAGAGAGACTTTACGGCGCGTATCTACGCCACAGGCATACCGTTTTGATCTTTTGGACGAGAAATATCATGAGGCATTTGAAAAGGAAATCGGCATCTATGGATCTTCATATACGAATACTATGATGGTTGAGTTGGGCGTAACATTGCATTTTGCTGCTGGATCAGATAAGAATATCAAGCTGACGACAAAAGATGACTTAGAACTTTTTAAAGCGTATTTAAAAGCAGATAAAGATACTTGGTTGAAATGAGGAATGCGGAATGGATATACATGAACATCCGTTGTATAAAGAAGATGTCAAACGAGTAGCAGAACTCTCATTGCCTTGGGAAAAAATCCAGGATGCTTCAATACTTATTTCTGGAGCTACTGGATTAATTGGTTCTTTTTTGATAGATGTACTCATGTGGCGTAATACCTATAAAAAAGCAAACTGTAAGGTTTTTGCATTGGGACGGAGTGAAGAGAAAGCCAAGAGACGCTTTGCTTATTATAAGAATTCTTCGCTTTTTCATTTCCTTTCGCATGATATCAATGAACCATTGCATTTGCAAAACAATGAAAGAATCGAATATGTTCTTCATTTAGCTAGTAACACACATCCCGTTGCTTATGCTACAGATCCTATTGGAACGATTACAACCAATATTATTGGCCTAAAAAATATGCTTGATTTCGGCGTCCATCATCATACAAAACGATTTGCTTTTGCTTCATCTAATGAAATTTATGGGGAAAATCGAGGGGATCAGGAACTCTTTGATGAGCATTATTGCGGGTATATTGATTGCAACACTTTACGGGCTGGATACCCTGAGAGCAAACGTTGTGGAGAAGCGTTATGCCAGGCGTATATGAAACAAAAAGGCCTTGATGTTGTAATTCCTCGACTTACTCGTTCTTATGGGCCTACTATGTTGGAAAGCGACACGAAGGCTATCAGTCAGTTTATAAAAAAAGCTATTGCTAGTGAAGATATTGTTTTAAAAAGTGCGGGTAATCAGTATTATTCATATACATATGTAGCAGATGCTGTTTCTGGACTTTTAACTGTTCTACTTTTGGGCAAATCAGGAGAAGCCTATAATATCGCAGATCAACACTCAGATATCACGTTGAAAGACCTGGCAGCTACTCTTGCAAAGATTGCAGGAACAAAAGTAATTTTTGAGATACCAGATGCTACTGAAAAAGCAGGATATAGCAAAGCTACAAAAGCAAGATTAGATGGAAAAAAAATGCGCAGGTTAGGATGGATGCCATTTTATAATATAAAAACAGGCATTCAAGTAACAATGCAAGTTTTGATGGAATTAAAATAAAAAAGATAAAGATATTATTTGTATCTATATAAATCATTTTATAATACTAATTATTGTACGTATGAATACACTAATTTTAGTGATAGATAAGGAAGGGGGCGATATATTTGTTTTATTCTATTATTATTCCTGTATACAATAATGAGGTTTCAGACGTAAGACGATGTCTTGATAGCTTTTATCGAAGTAGTTTCAATGACTTTGAAATACTGGTAATGGACGATGGAAGTAAAAAAGAATGTGCCCGTACGTTAGATCAAATCATTATAGAATATCCGCATACAAGCGTCTATCATTTAGCTCATGGTGGTGCAGCAAGAACACGAAATGAAGGGATTCACCGTGCAAAAGGAACATATATATGCTTTGCGGATGCTGATGATATGGTCACACGACAATTCCTTCTTGACCTTGCTAAACTGAAAAAATATGCATGTGATTATGATGTCGTATATGGCCTGGTTCACTATGTAAAACAAGGAACAGAACGAGAAGAAAATCCTCATATCGATTCCTTGGAGCTGAAAAAAATAGATGCGAAAGGATATTGTGAGCTGTATCGTCATATGTTCGACTTGGGATCTCCACTTTATAGGAAGGATAATGGCTATGTCAGTCGTGGTCCTGTGGCACGTATCGTGAAACGCGAACTGGCAGAAAAGCATCTTTTTAAGTCTGAGCTGGTCTTGGGTGAAGATGAACTTTGGAACCTGGATCTCCTTGAGGCTACGGATAAGCTGGCTGTTGTGTATCACGAATGGTATCTGTATATAGAGAACCTGATGTCGACGAGCCGTAAACCAAATCCAGATTTTATCGGGCAGCATAGAGACCTTTTGGTCTCTATGCTGCCCTACATGCAAAAACATGAGGGCAGCTTAGAGGGCGCTTTTGCCAATCGGGTCTTTGAATCACTGCACGCGATCATCAACGGATATTATTTAACACCACTCGAAAAAGAAGGATTTTTGAAGAGCATGAGGGAGTTTAATCAAATGGTGAAAAATTATCCATATACATTAATTACGTATAAATATGCAAATCGGGGGGGGGTGAAAACCCTTATTAAGTTTGCCTTGATGAAGGCGGGTTGTCTACTTACAGTATACAAATTAAAACGTATAATGCTAAAGCGGTAAGATGATCTATTCCTGCCGTTTTGGCGGGAGAGAATAGATGAATAAAAAAAAACAACTGTTAGAAACGCCATTAGTTTCTGTTATCGTTCCTATATACAATGTCGAGGAATATTTATCAAAATGTTTGGATAGTTTAATACAACAAATATATAAAAATATTGAGATTGTTCTGGTGGATGATGGAAGTCAGGATGACAGTATATCGATTTGCAAACAATACGCAGCAAGAGATTTGCGAATACAGCTCATTACGCAAGAGAATGCCGGAGTTACATCGGCTAGGATGAATGGCTTTCTTCATGCGCATGGAGACTGGATCATGTTCGTTGATGCGGATGATTATGTTTCAACGCATATCATAAACTTGATGGTGCAGGCACAGCAGACATATCAGGTAGACATGGTTTCTTGTCAATATTATGATGTGATAGACGGACAAGAAGTTCCTTCCCTTATTCGCCCTAACCCCGGCTACTATAATCAAGAGAAGATTCGAGAACTTTTAGCGAGTAATTTTCTTTATGATAAACATACAGAATGGGCAGGCGTGACGGGATATCTTTGGACAAGACTTTTCAAGAGATGCTTTGTACAAGCGGCATTGGAAGCTGGAAAAGGTCTTGTCCATAGTGAAGATCAAATTGGAATGTTTAAGGTGTTGTATAGTATAAATAGCATGTATGTTATGCAAGCGCCGTTATATTATTACGTGGTACGGCAAGGACAAGCAACGAGAAGTTATAACGCCGTATATTGGAAAAATTTTGAATTATTTTTTAAGCGCTTGCAAGAGATCGATCAAAAAGGTTATCTTAAGAAGCAAATACCAAATCGTGCCATGATGATCTTGAAAAGCTTGATAAAAATGGAGTTTACTAACGATAAACTTTCTGTTTTTCAACGATACCGTTCTGTTAAGAAAAATTTTTCAAATGATTTATGTTTATTAGGAAAAGATGCAGATATTTCTGCAATGGGGCGGAAGACGCGACTTCAATATTACTTAGTGATGCATCGAGCATTTTTCGTATATGGGGCTTTTATTTATTTGAATAGACTTTTGAAGCAATTAGTCAAATGAAAAGTATAATATTTTCTGTTTGTGCTTTTGACGAAAGTAATGAGAAATGGAGTTTAAAATGAGTTTTAATGCTAAAGAAGAACGTATATATGATTTATTTAATAGAAAGACATATGCTATACCAAGAAATCAAAGACGATATGTATGGGGCAGAACGAATTGGCAAGAACTCTTTAATGATGTATTATACCGAGAACGTAAAGAAGATTATTCACATTTCATTGGCAGTATTGTATTGAAAAAGGGGGAGATAAAAGATGGCGTTCCTACATTCACAATTATAGACGGTCAACAGCGAATAATGACTATTTCTATTTTTTTGGTTAGTATTATGTATTTGATGAAAAAATATAATGAAATGAATGATTTTAATGGTACAAAGCCATATGTGATTACAACCAATGAAAGCAACAAAGAAGTCGTGGTTTTGGATGCTGAAAATAATAGATCATATGAAAAAATAGTACGGCACTTGATGGAAGAAACATCAGAATCATTACAAAATAATACTCTTACATATTTTTTAGAAAAACCATCAATTTCCATAGATAAAAATATAGTTGCAGCTTTTAAGTTTTTTATATATGAAATAGAGAAATATAGTTCTGGGGATGAAGACAAAATTATTTTTTTAAGAAAGGCTGTTAGAGATATCGAGTTTATAAATATTACTGCAACATCAGAAGAGGATTCTTATACTATATTTGAAATATTAAACGCCAGAGGGTTAGATTTAGAAGATCATGAACTCTTGAAAAATTATATTATGCGCTATATAGAACCAGAAACTACAAGGGATCAAGCAAAACAAGAGTGGATGTTAATTGAGCAAAAGCTTGGGAATACGAATTTAAAAAAATTCATTCGTCATTATACAATACATAGATATGGAACACAAAGAAGTAAAGGCGACAAGATATCTGATTATAAAATTATACAAAAGAATAATAAACAACATGATACACAGTACCTTTTAGATGATATTGTAAAAAAATCGGAATACTATTTAATGTTGGCTTCTCCTAATTTTGACGGCGATAATAAAAATTGCTCTAACCTTGAATATAAGATATTTAATTTCTTTAAAAAAAGAAGACAAGAACAAATGAGGCCATTATTATTAACGCTTATTACTAATCACTCAAACTTCGCAGTTACTAAAACACTGATTTATTTTTAG
>NZ_QRVW01000030.1:20445-28713 GCF_003458855.1 Mitsuokella sp. AF21-1AC | reverse complement strand
TGTGGACAAAATGATTTTACATTTTGTCACAGCCCCTTTTTTGTGGTTATCCTATTGTTAAATCATCGGATTTCTCATCCTTCTCAGCCAGCGGAATGGTCAAAATGAACGTCGAGCCTTCACCGAGCTTGCTGACGAGATCAATCGTGATATCATGCTGATCGGCGATCCAGCGGGCAATCGAAAGACCCAGACCCGTACCGCCCACGCTGCCCACATCTTTCGTGCGCGAGGGGTCCGCGCGGTAGAACCGGTCGAAAATCTTATCCTGGTCCTCCGGCGAAATGCCGATACCGTCATCGGCAATCTCGACCTGCATGGCCTTTTTCGCATCATTGCGCTTCGATGCCACCGTGATATGGCCGCCCTCTGGCGTGTACTTGACGGCATTCTCCAAAAAGATGCGGATCATCTGGCGCATGGTGACGGGATCGGCAAAGATACAGCCCTCATCGTTCTCGCCCAGGGTCAGGCTATGCCTGCCCGCAGCAAACTTCATCTTGCGGACGGCATCCTCCACAAGCTCGGAAAGCTCGAGATATTCCTTGTGGATGACCTGTCGCTTCTGGTCGGCCCGCGCGAGGAACAGCAGTTTTTCGATGAGCTGCTGCATATCCTCGGCTTCCGTGCGGATGGAATTGATGCCTTCTTCCAGGATCTTCTTGTCGGAGCTGCCCCAGCGCGACAGGAGATCCGAGTATCCCAGGATGACCGTCACAGGCGTACGCAGTTCATGCGAAGCGTCGGAGACAAAACGCTGCTGCTGCTGGAAGCCTGCTTCAAGGCGGTCGAGCATGTGATTGAAAGTCGTCGCCAGTTCTGAAAGCTCATCGTGTACAGGCGGCACTTCGATGCGCCGGTCCATGCGCTCCACCTCGATCTTGCGAGCCGTCTGCGTGAGGATGCGTATGGGCTTCAGGATGCGGCTGCTCAGGAAATATCCGGCCAGCAGCGCAATCAGGAAGCCGATGATCGTGATGATGAACAGGACGCGCTGCAAATGCTCCAGGAATCCCTGTTCCGCCGTGATGGTCCGGAAGAAATGGAGCTGATAAATCTGCCCGTTGTCCATGATGTTCATCGTGGCATGATAGAGAGAAAACCGGTCAAGCTCCGAGACTTCCATGGACTTGTTGGCCCAGAAGGGAGGATTCTCCACGCGGTGGGATTCAATAACATCGAGCGACGGGTAATGCACGTCGTTTTTGTAGATTTCCTGTCCCGTGATATCCGTGACCATGAGGATGACGCCCGGCAGGACGAAATTCTCGCTGTTCAGGATACCCGCGAGGTGCTCCCCGTCCGACAGGCGCTTCTGGATATGCTCCATACTGATGTCGATTTCTGTCTCTGCCTGGTGGTAAAACGAGGCATAGACGCCCACGCCCATGATGGCGCTCGTGAAAATCAGGATGACGAACAGGATGGCCGCATAGAGGCACGTGATCTTCGTCGAGATCTTGGTCTGCGTCAGGAACCGGCACAGACGGCCCCATTTGAGGCGATGCTTATTCTTTAATGGCATATCCTACGCCCCGGATGGTGTAGATGAACTTCTCATGGAAACGATCGTCAAGCTTGGCGCGCAGGTAACGGATATAGACATCCACGACATTCGTATCGCCGCTGTAGTCATAGCCCCATACTTCCTGCAGGATCTGATCGCGCGTCAGGACCGTGCGCTTGTTGCGGAGCAGATATTCAAGCAGCGAATACTCCTTTTTCGTCAGATGGACCGGCTCCCCGCCGACCTCCACCTCATAGCGGCGCGGATACATCGCAAGATCCTTGACGCGCAGGCATTCTTCAATCGGCGGTTCCGATTTCACGGCCGTATGCTTGCGCAGGGCGTTGCGGATGCGCGCCAGGAGCTCTTCCATCGCAAACGGCTTCGTGATGTAATCATCGGCACCGAGATCCAGGCCGGCGACCTTGTCTTCGACATCGTCACGGGCCGTCAGCATGATGATGGGGATATCCGTGACTTCACGAACCTTCTTGCAGATGGTCATGCCATCCATGCCGGGCAGCATGACATCGAGCAAAACAAGGTCGTAATTCTCCTGCATGATGCGCTCAAAAGCACGCGTGCCATTGCTCTCAATCGCCGTCTCAAAGCCTTCATGGTCGAGCTCGATCTGCAGGAAACGCGCAATGCGCGGTTCATCTTCCACGATAAAAATACGTACCGGTTTATCCATATCGTCCCCTCCTGAATGTGCGTTGTAACGAAGCAGACACAACGCAGTCTGATTGCTGAATTGAACAAAGATAATTCTACTATATACCGTGCATCCTGCAAAGAAAAGAGTTTTCCAGTAAATCTAATTGTATTTTTAACTCACCGCACGGCCTGTTCAAACGGGAAGCGAGCAGGCCTTCGCCATGAAGCGTTCGGCGTTTACCGCAAAGCGTTCATGGGTCCCCGAGCCGATTTCCTGCGTGCCTGCAAAGGCCCGCACGGCAAAGCAGACCTTGCGTCCCTCCACGGCCGTGACCTCGGCTTCCGCCCGGATCTCAGCACCCAGGGGCGATGGTGCCCGATGCTCGATGGCCATGGAGGTCCCGACCGTCGTCCAGCCGGCAGGGACATGCGATTCCAAAAGCTCTGCGGCCGCACGCTCCATGAGGCAGCTCATGGCCGGTGTGCCGTAGACCGGCAGGCTGCCGCTGCCGAGCGTCTTGGCGAGATTCGCCTCCGTTACCTGCTCCTCAGCCCTGCCGGTCATGCCGACCTGCAGGCCCTGCCATTCCATCTGTACCTTTTGTGCCTTTGCCATGTTCATTCTCCTTTCTCACCCAGAAACATTTCGCGAAACAGTTTGATGAGATGTGCGCTCGAAGAAGAAAGCGTGCGGTTCTTGAGCCAGGCGATGACCGTATGCGTGCTCATCTCCGGTTCCACCATCTTCTTGTAGATCAGATTGCCATCGGTCAGCAGCGTCTTGGAGGACACCGGCAGGATGGCGATGCCCATGCCCATCTTGGCCAGCAGCAGGTCCTGCACGATGCTGTCGCTGACGCAGATGACGTTGGGCTCAAAGCCGCGCTTGCGGCAGTCTGCCACGAACATGCTCTGCCAGCGCAGCGGGATGATGACCGGCACATCCTTGAGTTCCTCAAGGCGCACAACGTTCTCGTCGCTGCCGATTTCCTGCTCTCTGTTCATGATGACGACGAGCGGCTCATTCGGCAGCACGATGGATTCATAGACCTTGGCATCGACCTGCGTGCGCGTGATGCCGATCTCGATGACCCGGTTGTCGAGGAGCTCGAGGATCCTCGCCCCTTCTGCCTCCCAGATCTGATACGTCACCTGCGGATAACGGCGATGAAATTCCGAAATGAGCTCCGGCAGCAAAAGTGCTCCCGACGTCGTGATCGTACCGAGGCGGATGGACCCCGCAACACCCGAACCGATCTCCGTGATCTCGCGCACCGTGCCGTCCACCATGCCGAGGATGTGTTCCACCCGCGAGTAAAGCACGCGGCCGGCGTCCGTCAGACGGATGCGGCGGCTGCCGCGCTCGAAGAGCTGCACCCCGAGGGATGTCTCGAGCCGCTTCATCTGACGCGACAGAGCAGGCTGGGCAATATCAAGCCGCTGCGCCGCGTGGCTGATGTTCCCTTCCTCGACAATGGCGTAAAACGCGCGCATATCCTTGATTTCCATGTCCTTTACTCTCTCTTTCCGGCAGGTCCCCCGCCAATCCAGGTAAATCTATAGCAATTTATCATACTTTCTATAATCTCTTTCTGCTATTATACTTTTTCTGGAAAAAATAGGCAAATCTTTTTCAAAGAAATCATAGAAAGATTCCAGTATAAACCAAAAGGAATCAATGTGAAGAGTTTATCTTCTCCCATATTTCTGTCTATTCACACTTGTGATTTTGCTTGCTCATGATATAATATAATGTGGTATAGTAAAGATATAAAATCAACCATATCAAATCTATAGATAATTATATTAAAATATGTTATAATTATCTATAGAAGAGAGGTGAGTCCCATATGTTTGCTAAAGATGTTCTTCGTGTCTTGCAGGTTTCTAGGCCAACGCTCACGAAATACGTCAAGACAGGGATTATCCGCGTTCACGTTATGCCCAATGGCCACTATGACTACAACGAAGAAGATGTCTACAAGTTCCTCAACAAGGATGTGAAGCGTAAGACTTACATCTATGCCCGCGTCTCTACGCCCAAGCAGAAGCCCGACCTCAAGAACCAGATCCAGTTGCTCAAGCAGTTCTGCTTCGCGAACGGCTATAGCATCAACGGCGTATTCTCAGATATCGCCAGTGGTATCAGCTTCGAGAAACGGAAGGGCTTTTTTGACCTGCTGGACGATGTCCTTGCCGGGCGTGTCGAGCGTGTGGTCGTGACCTATAAGGACAGGCTTTCACGCGTCGGCTATGACTTATTTTACTATCTGTTCCAGAAGTACAACTGTGAGATTGTCGTCATGAGTGAAGTTGGGTCCGAAAAGCTTGACTCGCAGGAAGTGTTCGAGGATACCGTAAGCCTGTTGCATTGCTACTCCATGAAGCTGTATGAAAGCCGCAGAAGACTGCGGAAGATCAAGGAGGCGATAGAGGATGATGAAACGAGTGGAACACCACCGGCTTAAACCTTCTTCACCTTTTTACGCCATGCTGCGCGAATTCTGTCATCGTTCCAAGAACCTGTACAACCACGGGAACTTCCGGATTCGTCACACATTCATTGAAGATGGCAAATGGCTGCGCTATGGCGAAGTCGACCGTTTGCTAAAGGCTGACGCAGAGTACCCCGACTATCGGGAGATGCCGACGGCGCAGACGGCACAGCAGACGCTCCGGCTGCTGGACAAGAACTGGACGTCGTTCTTCGCGGCCATCAAAGACTGGAAAGCACATCCTGAGAAGTACAAGGAACGGCCAAAACTGCCGAAGTACAAGCCGAAAGATGGCTGTTTCCCGCTAGTACTGACGAACCAGAATTGCAGGCTCAAGGACGGAGTCATCCGTTTTCCAAGAGTCTTTCAAGGCTTCACGGTAAAGGCCATCTTTGCCAGTCAGCCAGAAGCTGTGTTCAAGCAGGCACGCATTATCCCGCATGGTGGTGAGATTAATCTGGAGCTCGTCTATGAGTTGCCGGAAGTCAAAGAGAAAGCCAACAATGGAAAGTATGCCGCCATCGATATCGGCGTCGACAATCTCGCGGCGCTGGCCTGGAACACAGACGAGCGACCTGTCCTGCTCAAGGGGACGCCGCTCAAGTCGGTCAATCAGTACTACAACAAGCAGATGGCCAAGCGCAGGAGCATCTGTGAGCTGATGAATGGACGCCATTCATCCAAGCGAATCGCGCGGCTCACAGCGAAGCGGAACCGCAAAGTCGAGGATTACCTGCACAAGGCAAGCCGCAAGGTCATCGACTTATGCGCGGAGCAGGATGTGTCTGTACTGGTCATCGGCAAGAACAAGGGCTGGAAACAGGAAGTGAACCTTGGCCGCAAAGTCAACCAGAGCTTCGTACAGCTGCCTTTCGCCCGCTTCATCCAGATGCTCCAGTACAAGGCCGAATCAATTGGCATGAAGGTCGTGTTGACGGAAGAAAGCTACACGAGTGGCACATCGTTCTTGGATGGCGAGGTTCCGACCAAAGACCACTATGACAAGTCACGCCGTATTCATCGCGGCCTGTTCCAAGCAAACGATGGTCGGAAAATCAATGCCGACATCAATGGTGCCTACCAGATCATGCGAAAAGTATTCCCGAACATGAACGCAGACGGGATAGAGGGCGTAGCGTTGCGCCCAGCTGTAGTAGCCCTTTCGATGAGCGCTCGTCGCAGCTCCGGCTGCGCCTGATGCGAGAAAGAGTGAACAGCGAAATTTATTAAAAATACAAATATTATTATTTTGTATTTATAATAAATATAACGTTGTTTCCTTATAACAAATGATAATAAAATGCATATCTCGTGCAATACAAGCAACACGATAGTGAACACAAAGGAGTTTCTTATGACCAGAATCAAAGATGCACTCGATGCTGTCGCAGCTGCGATCATCGCTCAGAAAGATTATCTCACGGCTCTCGACGCTGAAATCGGCGACGGCGACCACGGCATCAACATGGCGCGCGGGTTCCACGCTGCCGTAGAGGCCGTTGATGAAATGGATGATACGTCAAAGCCGGGCCCCGTTCTCCACGCCATCGGCAAGGCCCTCATACAGAATGTCGGCGGTGCGGCCGGCCCGCTCTACGGCACGGGCTTCGTCAAAGCCTCGGAGGTCTGCGATGAAAATACGAAGCTCAACATCGAGAGCTGTGAGAAACTTCTCGGCGCAGCCATCGCCGGCATCGAACGCCGCGGCCATGCCAAGAAGGGCGACAAGACGATGCTCGATGTTCTCATCCCGATTCACGACTGCTTCCTGCCCGAGCATGCCGAGGGCAAGACGCTCTTCGAGGTCCTGCTCGATGCCTCGCATGCAGCCAAGGAAGGCGTCGACTATACGAAGACCATCGTCGCCAGACGCGGCCGCGCCACGCTCGTCGGCGAACGCAGCATCGGACACGAAGACCCCGGTGCCGTGAGCTCCATGGTCATGTACCGAGCCCTCTACAACTTCCTGAAGAAATAAGGAGCAACCATTAGGCAAGGCGCCGGCAGACGCTTTGCCTTTCTTGTCTATCCCGGTCTTCTGTAGTATACTCAAAGCTATACAATATATGTGATGAACGCAATCTCTATCTTATTTAATTGGAGGAATATCAATTGACTGAACAGATCGTCCGCACCCGTTTCGCACCGAGCCCGACGGGTTACATGCACATCGGCAATTTGCGCACGGCTCTCTACGGCTACCTTTATGCCAAGGCCCAGCACGGCCAGTTCATCCTGCGCATCGAGGATACCGACCGCACGCGCTACGTGGCCGATGCCGTCGATTTCATCAACCGCACGCTGGCGATGGCACATATCGTCCCCGACGAGAGCCCGGCGCTCGGCGGCCCATACGGCCCCTACGTCCAGAGCGAGCGCATGGACCTCTACAAGAAGTATGCAGAAGAGCTCGTCAAGACGGGCCATGCCTACTACTGCTTCTGCGATCCGAATGAGGATCACTCGGCCGGCAAGTTCGGCGGCTACGACCGCACCTGCCGCGACCTGCCGCAGGACGTCATCGACGAACACCTCAAGAACGGGGATCCCTATGTCATCCGCCAGAAGATGCCGCTTTCCGGCGAAACGACGTTCTTCGACGTGCTTCACGGCAACATCACGATCAAGAATGAAGAGCTCGAGGACCAGGTCCTCTTAAAGCGCGACGGCATGCCGACGTACAACTTCGCCAACGTCATCGACGACCATCTCATGCACATCACGCACATCATGCGCGGTGCGGAGTTCATCACTTCCACGCCGAAATACATCCTGCTCTACCAGTCCTTCGGCTGGGATGTCCCGACGTTCATCCATCTGGCTCCGGTCATGGGCAAGAACGAGGACGGCTCCATCTCGAAGCTCTCGAAGCGTCACGGTGCCACGAGCTTTGATGACCTCGTCAAGGCCGGCTACCTGCCGGACGCCATCGTCAACTACGTGGCGCTGCTCGGCTGGAACCCGAAGACGACGAACCAGGAAATCTTCTCGATGGATGAGCTCATCGCGCACTTCAGCCTCGACGGCCTCTCGAAATCCCCGGCTGTCTTCGATTACGACAAGCTCGGCTGGATCAACGGCGAATACCTCAAGGCCATGAGCGACGACGAATTCGCCAAGATGGCCCGCCCGTTCGTTGGCGAGCTGCCCGACTACCTCGAAAAGAGCTGGGCCCGTCTCAGCGCACTCCTCAAGACGCGCATCCAGCGCCTCGGCGACCTGCCGCAGGAAGTGGCCTTCCTCATCGAGCAGCCGGCCTTTGACGCAGAGCTCTACGTCAACAAGCGCAACAAGGTCACGCCGGAAAAGGCAGCCGAACTCCTGCCGGGCATGATTGCCCTGCTCGAGGACATCGCCGAGGACAACTGGAACAACGACTTCCTCTACGAGCAGCTCAACGCCTACATCGAAGCGGAGGGCATCAAGAAGGGCCTTGCGATGTGGGTGCTGCGCATCGCGGCAGCCGGCCAGAAAGTCACGCCGGGCGGCGCTACGGAGATCCTTTCCATCCTCGGCAAGAAAATTTCTTTGGAGAGACTCAAAAAAAGTCTTGCAAAATTGCAGGAGCTGTAATATAATTAATCAAGTCAGTTACGTGGCACCTTCGTC
>NZ_QRVW01000030.1:0-20435 GCF_003458855.1 Mitsuokella sp. AF21-1AC | reverse complement strand
GGCACCTTCGTCAAGCGGTTAAGACACCGGCCTCTCACGCCGGGTTCATGGGTTCGAATCCCATAGGTGTCACCACGGCGCCTTCGTCAAGCGGTTAAGACACCGGCCTCTCACGCCGGGTTCATGGGTTCGAATCCCATAGGCGTCACCATCGGCACCTTCGTCAAGCGGTTAAGACACCGGCCTCTCACGCCGGGTTCATGGGTTCGAATCCCATAGGTGTCACCATTGCATGATACAGCCAGGATGCGATTTCGCTCCTGGCTTTTTTGTTATTTTCCCCTCACCCCATCTGCCATCGGAAAGGAAGATTATCATGCTCCTCATCTCCATGCTCATCCTGGGCGCCCTCATCGGCTTTGTCGGAGCCGGCGGCGCCGGCGTCACGATTGCCCTCCTGACCGTGGGCTTCCATGTCCCCATCCACACGGCGCTCGCCGTGGCCCTGGCCTCCATGGTCTTCACGATGCTCTCGGGCACCATCAGTCATTTCCGCCAGCACGAGGTCCTCGTGAAGACCGGCGCCATCATGGGGCTCGGTGGCATCACGGGCGCCTACTGCGGCGCGAATTTCTCGAATCTCGTGCCCTCAGGTATCCTGAGCTTCATCACCGGCTTCATGCTCTTCTCAAGCGCTGTGACACTCTACATCAAGATGTACCAGGCCGAATGGCTCGGCCGCCACATCCACATCCGCCAGGAGCCGCTCACGGGGCGCAGGCTCTGGATCTACGGCCTTGCCATCGGCGTCTTCATGGGCTTCCTTTCCGGCGCCTTCGGCATCGGCGCCGCTGCCTACATCCAGCTCGCACTCATGGTCGTCTTCGGCGTGCCTCTGCTGCAGACCATCGGCACCTGCATGATGGTCATCCTGCCGATCTCGGCGGCCGGCGGCCTCAGCTATCTCTTCAACGGACGCCTCGATTTCGCCATCTTCATCCAGACGCTCATCGGCCTCATGGTCGGTGCCTGGTTCGGCGCCAAATGGACGCATCTCGCACCGCTGCGCCTGCTGCGCGTCTTCATCGTCGGTATGCCGGCCATCGGCGGCCTCGTCATGATCTTCTTCCACTGATCCGCCCGGCATATAGCCAGCTCACGCCAAAACAAAAGGGACAATCCCCCTCGCACACGCGATACGCGACGTGCAGAAGGGATTGTCCCTCTTTTTTTCGATGAAACCGATGAATCATTGTGCCTGCTTTGCATCGGCCTGCAGAAAGGCGTAAAGAGCGCCGAGCATGCCGGCATCGTTGCCGAGTCTGGCAAATTCCAGGCGCGTGCCCGCGCGCATGGCCGGCATGACGAGTGTATCGAGCTGCTGTTCGATTATTGGCTGCAGCATCTCGCGCTGAGCCATGACACCGCCGCCGAGCACGATGACCTCGGGGTTCAGCAGACAGCAGACGGCCGACAGTCCCTCGGCGATGGCCGCGCCCATGTCGCGGATGGCAAGCATGGCATCCTCGTCGCCCTGCTGCGCCCAAAGGAAGATCTGCTCTCCCGTAAGCTCTGCCGGGCTCATGTGATGCGTGAAGGATGCCTCGCGGATAAGCGCCCGCGTGGACGCGAGGTCCTCGAGGATGCGCTTCTCGCCATGAAGGCGCAGGAAGCCGAGCTCGCCGGCACTGTGACCGGCGCCATGCCAGAC
Organism: Mitsuokella sp. AF21-1AC; assembly: GCF_003458855.1. Lineage (NCBI taxonomy): Bacteria > Bacillati > Bacillota > Negativicutes > Selenomonadales > Selenomonadaceae > Mitsuokella > Mitsuokella sp. AF21-1AC. The sequence goes on along the minus strand of NZ_QRVW01000030.1, from coordinate 18,784 downwards.
GTTGCCATCGAGCAGGAAGCAGCCGCCGAGTCCCGTGCCGACCGTCGCCATAAAGACGGAAGAAGCGCCTTTGGCCGCTCCCTGCCAGTATTCACCGAGGGCTGCCGCGTTGACATCGTTCTCGAGACAGCAGGGCAGTCCCGTCGCCTCCGTGACGAGTGAGGCGAGTTTCGTGCCGCTGTAGCCCGGAAAGCTCGCCTCGCCGGCAAAGACGATCTCACCCGCAAAGCCCGGTTTTACGATGCCGGCCGTATCGATGGCCACGCCCGCGAGCTCGCCCCTTTGGCCAAGCTCGTGCACAATGGCAATGACCTTGCGCACGATGCCGTCCCGGCCTTCTTCCTGCGCAAGCGTCGGGCGCCCGCCCTTCTCCAGGAAACGCCCGTCTTCCGTTGCACGGCCGTATTTGATGGCCGTGCCACCGATATCCAATACTGCATACTGTTTCATCGCAGCGTCTCCCTTCTGATGATGCACACATGCAGGCTGCATACGCCCCATTCCATCGTCTAAATCTTCGCTTCCCGATGATGGCGAAAGCCCTTGTCACGGGCGACAAAGCGCCCCATGGCCGCAATGCGCCCCTGCATGCACTGGCGGCAGTCTGCCGGCGTATCCGCCACGCAGATCTTGCCGGGATACAGCGCGTACTTGCGGCGATAATCGCCCTCCGTGACATTCGGCATCACCACGTTGGCCCCCGAGGAAAGAATGACCTCGCGGCCGCGCGGCACCATCGTCTCCATGGCCGTCGTGGCCGGGATATTGGCCTCCGGCAGCAGCAGCCGCAGGATGGATACCATGCGGCGCGTCAGGTGGAAGTCCCCGGGCTGAGCCTTGCCGAGCGGCGTATCACCGTTCGGGATCAGCGGGCCAATGCCGATCATATCGGCATCGAGTTCCTGATAAAAGAGCACATCGTCGGCCAGCGACGCGAGGCTCTGCCCCGGCAGCCCGACGAGCGTCCCCGTGCCGACCTCATAGCCGAGCTCGCGCAAATCCCAGAGGCAGCGCAGCCGGTTCTCGTGGCTCATGCCTGGATCATAGCGATGGTAGAGTGCGGCATCCGTCGTCTCGATGCGCAGCAGGTAACGGTCAGCCCCGGCCTCCCGGAATGCCTTGTACTCCTCACGGCTTCGCTCGCCGATGGAGAGCGTGATGGCAAGGTCAAGCTGCCTGATGCGGCGCAGGATGCGGCACATGACGGGCGCAGAGAAATGCATGTCCTCGCCCGACTGCAGGACAACGGTACGATAGCCGTAGCCTTTGGCCTTGCGCGCGAGCTCCACGATCTCATCCTCCGTCAGGCGGTAACGCTCAATCCGCCCGTTTTCGCGGCGCAGGCCGCAGTAGCAGCAGTCCTGCCGGCAGATATTCGAGAACTCGATGAGGCCGCGCAGATGCACACCATCCCCGACGAACTCGTGCCGCACCGCATCGGCAGCCCGTGCGAGCTGTTCTTCCGCAGATGCATCGCCGAGCAGCGTCACGATTTCCTGCCGCGTCAGGCCGTGCGTCTCTTTAGCCTTTATGATCAGCTCCTCACTTTGACCGGCCATTCTGTACTCCTGTCCTGCCGGCCGTCTGGCGCGCACCCGCCTTTTTCTGCACAGAAGGCGCGGACGTGCCCTGCTTGATCAAAAGATTCAGCGGGTCCGTCCCGTTCTTCAGCAGCTTCTGGTCAGCCTTGCTGAGATTCCCCTTCGTGCGCGCGATGAGCTCATCCTGATGCTCCTGTGCGTAAAGCAGGATGGCACGGTAGAACTTCGCATCCACATCCTTGTCGGAACGGCCGCAGACCTTCATCGGCGTGCCGTCGTGCTTCGACGACAGGGCCGTCCAGGTATTGTCGAGATCGTCGTGCTGCGTGACCGTCACGGTCTTATCCGTCAGATTGAAGGACAGATATTCCGCACAGCCGACCAGATTGTCGTAACCATCGGTCGCCATCATCTTCCAGCGTCTCTTGTCGACGACATCCTGCTTCTGCACATCGTCATACGTGCGCAGCGTCGGGACGATCAAGGTATTGAGATCGATGTTGCCGCTGACATCAACGCCGTAGCACATCTGCTCTTTATTGAAATAGTAATTCTGACGTGAGGTAGACTGTACCCAGTGGAAAACCGACTCCGGCACCTGAATGGCTGCTGCCTGGGCCGGATACTGCGGCGCCGCTGCAAACAAAACAGCAGCCGCCAGAAGGCCAATGCCCCATTTCTTCATTTCCATACCCCCTGTTTTCGTTCTGAGCCTTATTATAGAAGCGTTCCATGAAAGTTCAGTGAAGCGGGCAGCGCATGCTTTATCAGTCGTCTTCCTCCTTGTACAGCTCGTCGAGCACGTACGGCGTTTCCTGATAGACGTAGTAGTTGAGCCAGTTGGCAAACAGGAGATGCGCGACGCTGCGCCAGCGCACGACAGGTTTCTGCGTGGGATCATCGTTCGGATAGTAGTTCTGCGGGATTTTCGGATGCATGCCCGCCTTCTCATCGCGGTCGTACTCCTGCTTGAGCGTCATCGGGTCGTACTCCGCATGACCCGTGATGAAGAACTGGCGCTTCTTGAGATTCGCGATGGCGTAGACGCCGGCGTCGCCCTCGGCCTCGGCCAGGATGGTGAGCTCCGGCACCTTGAGGATATCTTCCTTATGTTCCTCTGTATGGCGGGAATGCGGCACGTAGAATTCATCGTCAAACCCGCGGAACAGTTTCTCATGTTCGACGCAGAGATGATGCTTGTAAACGCCGAAGATCTTTTCGGGCACCTGGTACTTCGGCACGCCGTAATGATAGTACAGGCCGGCCTGTGCGCCCCAGCAGATGTGGAACGTCGAGTAGACGTGCGTCTTGCTCCATTCCATGATCTCCGTAAGCTCGTCCCAGTACGCCACCTCTTCAAACGGCATGTTCTCAACCGGCGCACCCGTGATGATCATACCGTCGTACTTCTTGTGGCGCACCTCGGCAAAGGTCCCGTAGAACTCCGTCAGATAGTCCTGCGGCGTGTGGCTCGGCGTGTACGACTCCGTGTAGATGAAATCCACTTCCACCTGCAGGGCCGAGTTGCCGAGCAGGCGCAGGAGCTGCGTTTCCGTGATGTACTTGATGGGCATGAGATTGAGGATGAGGATCTTCAGCGGACGGATATCCTGACTGTAGGCGCGGTCCGCATCCATGACGAAAATATTCTCACTCTCAAGGATATGTGCTGCTGGTAAATTGTTCGGAATCTTAATAGGCATGTCATCACTCCCCTCACATGCCTGCGTCTTTACTTGTATACAATCCTTTTCATTATACCATACGCATGGAAAAAACCGTACAAAAAACGAGGCAGCTGCTTCCTGCCTCGTTTTGTTTTTCATTTCGTCTTTTCCTGGTATCCGTCTGCTCAGCGCAGGAATACAACATTCGTGCGATCGAGGAAACCCGTCGCGCCGTTCTCGATGAGCACGCGGTTTGCATCGGGCACGGATATCACCGGATCGCCGCTGTGGTTCGTCACAGACACGGCTTTGACGACAAGCGGGTTGGAGCCGGCACGCGTCGCGCGGCTGATATCCGATACATAGCTTGCCATGCCGTTGGCAATGACCGTCTGCGAATCGAGATTCTTGTAGCCGTAGATGGGCTGGCCGTTGTCATTGCGGATAACCGGCGACATGACCGGCTTGAGGCCGAGGCCGCGGCAGTCCACGATAAGGCCCGTGAAGCCGCCCACGGCTTTGCCGGCAGGTGCGGCGGCAGCTGAGGAACCCAGCTTGCCTTCCGTCGTGCTCGGCAGCATCGTCGTACCGGAGAGGCCGACCGGCTGGCTCGGCGCAACGGATGCCTGCGGCTCCGGGAAGCTTTCCTTCACCGTCGACGGCGTGAGCACGGCACTGGCCAGCGAATTGGAGGCGCCGTACATCGGGATCTCCATCGTCACCATATAGCCGCCGTCGTCGAGCGCCTTCTCGGAAACGATCTTCGCGCCGCGTATAAGGGCCGATACGTGCGTCTTCGTCACATCGCTCGTCACCATCATATTCTCAACCGTCGTATCGGAATCGACATTGACGCCCTTGATAATCTCTGCCATCTGGCGATAGGCATCGACCACGGCCGCGCGGCGTGCGAGCATGCGGGCCTGGATGCCGCTCATGGCGCTCGTCGGCGCAACGCCCGTGCCTTCCACCGTGATCGTGCCGGAACTCCAGTCCGGGCCCTCCGAAGCAAAGACGCTGGCCGCCGAAGCTGCCACCAGCAATGCTGCCATCATGAGGACGGACAGCATTTTCGTGATACGTACTTTCATAGGATCTCCTCCATTTCCTATCGTTTCTTGCCTTTACTATCTATTCTTCAACACCGCGCGTGTCGATTGCACGATCCACGCGGCGATAGAAGTCCTTGAACATCGCGCGCAGGGCATTGGCATAGCGGTCGGCATCGGCCTCATCGTACGATTTCTCGAGAAGCACCTCCCCGGTCACGCCATCGACGAGCTGCAGATTCGCCCGCACGCGGTACCAGAAGCGGTAATAGCCGAAGCTGTCAGCGATGCTCGTCCGATAGAAGATGCGCTCGCCCTCGTGCTTCCTGCCCTTGTCATCACGCCAAGTAAAATGCTCCGTGCGGTAGCGTTCAAGAGACGTCTCCACCGAGGGCGGCACCCACGTCTCGCCGCGCGCATAGTCCGTCACGGTCCCGCGCACATAGTAGCGGGCCTTCGCTTCCGGCTCATCGACGACACGGACCTTGCGGAGCGTATCGCCGGCCTCATCCTTATACGCATAGTAAATCGTGCGCATCGAGAATTCATCCTGCGCGGCCTCGTCCGGCAGCGTCAGCGGGCCGAACCCCAGCGTCGGGGCATCCTTCTCCACCTTCTGCGGCCGGTCGTCCTTGAGCCGGTTCCAATCGCCCGTGAAGTTCTTGGCCACCTGATCGAACGCATGCTCATGCGTCACCTCATAGCAGCGGTAATAATCCACGAGCGTCATGGCCTTCCTGCCTGTATAGGCATCATAAAGCGTGAAATCCATATCGAGCATCTGCAGATGGCTGTCGTGCGCCGGTATCACATGGTTCTGCCGCCAGCTGCGGTAGCCCGCGCGATGGCGGTCGCCGTACGGCCCGTTGATCTCATCGTAATACCGTTCCATGCGGACCCTAACGGGCGTGGCGGGTGAATGATCGATGCGCACATCGGCCCTGCGGATATGCGGCAGCAGGTAGCCTTCCGCCCCCGTGATATCGTAAACTGCTTTTGCGCGTTCCTGCTCCGTCGCATAATGCTGGAGCAGGCTCTCATAGGCGGGAGTGTCCCGCATGATCTGACGCTTTTCCTGGGACTTGTCCGCCTGCTTCGCATCGCCCGGGTCCTCGAAGCGCAGGAACGTCGTCTTCTTGATGCGCTTCTGGACGCGCTTCGCGAGCATTTCGTTGTCGGCCTGCAGCTCATCCACGCGGCCATCGGGCTCCTCGCCATAACGGATGGGGAAAAGGATGATGCGCTTGAAATCCTTGGCCTGCACCTCGGCATGCTCATCCATCCAGATGTTGCCCGCCGCCAGGACTGGCGCAGGCGCGAGCACGCCCCAGCATACAGCCGCCGCCAGCAGGCCGTACAGGGTCCGTCGAATCTTCATGCACATCTCTCCCTTCCTCGACTGCTCCAACACACATCTCACCTATTCTCAGGATTACATCGCCGCCTTGCACTGCGCGGCCAGATTCGTCGCTGCGTCATCGAGCGCCTGCGCGATGGCCTCCTCCACGCCGCGGTCGTCGCGCCGCCAGATGGCATGATACGAGAGCTCGCTCTTGCGGCGCGAATCCGCCGTCGTGACGAAGACGAGCGCACCCGTGCGGGCATCCACGACACGCAGGCTGACTTCGGCATAAACCGTCTTGTCCCGGCCGGAAAACATCAGCACGCCGCTCTGCGCCTTGACATTGCTCAGCGTCGTCAGATAGCCGTACAAAAGGTAATCAGCCTTGTCAGCAAAATCGGGCACGACCTCCCCGCGGCCGAGCGCGGAGATGACATCCGCCTCATCCAGGCGGGCCCGCCTGACCGCATCTTCATAATCCACGAGCTCAAAACGGTCATCTCCCGCCAGCTCCGCTTCCAGGCGGTCCCGGATGACGGGCAGCATCGCCTCGGGCTGCACGGGGATGTCGCGCATCGCGATATCCGTCTTGGCAATCCGGCTCGAAAAGCCCACGACCGCAAGGCGCGGCAGCGCGGCTTCCGCCGGCAGGGCGCAGGCCAAAAGCAGCACCAGCGTCAGGGCGAAAAGCCGGCAGCCTTGCCAGATGCCGCCATCACCGCAGCGACGGCAGCCCCGAAGCTTCCATATCCTTGACCAGATCATTCGTCTGCGCCTCCATGACTTCACTGAGTAACGTATCGATGTTCATGCCCTTGCCCGTCCTGCCCAGGCCGAAATTCAGGAGCTGCGCCGTCTTCCTGTTCTCGCAGTGTCCCTCGTAGACGCGTCCGTCGGACACGCGCACGAGATAATAATCAAGCGCCGCTGAAACCTTCTTGCCCCGCGTCTCCACATCGGTATGCGTGGCGAACCAGCTGTGCTTCAGATGCACATCGACATCCTTGAGATTGACGAATAACAGGTAATCGGCGCCGTACTTCCGCCCGATCTCCTGCATCGTACTCTGCCGGACGGGCGTCAGGAAATACGGTTTCTTCAGCTGTGAGCGCCAGGATGCGAGCCGCGCCTCATCATGGAAATACGCGCGGCCCATCATCGCATCGGCATAATGCGCGAGCTTCGCACTGGCCTCGCCGCGGTCAAACCGGTGCCCATGGATGATCGCATCCATATGGATGTCGGAAAGCGCCGTATCCTCGGCCGTACTGTCTGCCGCATCATGGCGGCCCGCCTCATTCGTGACATCGGCCCGGCCGACTGCGGCCAGTCCCGCATCATGCAAGGACTGACCGAGTTTATCGGCAAAGGTATCGAAGTACGCGCTCTTGAGTTCATTATCGCTGTAGCACTGGACTTCCCCAATCAGGATGACCGGCCCAGACGCCGCCTGACGAAAGAGTCCTGCCGCCTGTACGCTGCTGGTCCATACGAAGCAGAGCAGGAACATCAGAATCCCACACCATCGCATGACGAGCCTCACTTCCTGCGGCCTGCACGGCCCTCCATGCGCGCGACCAGGCCGCGCGGCCCGTTGACGGCATCATCGACTGCAGACTCCAGGGCTTCGAGCACCTGCTGCTTGTCCACCTCATCGGAACCGATGCGGATGAGGCCGAGCGGCGCCTTCGTCAGCGTATGCTGCTTGCGGGAATGGCCGATGGCCGCCAGGACCACGCGTCCCGTCTCCACATCGACAAGGCGTAGGCTTACCGTCGCCGCCACCTGGCTGCGCTTTGTGCCGGTGCCGAGCACCGTGGCCTGCGACCGGCGGGTCGTCACGCCGTTGATGCTGCCGAGCACGAGATACTCAGCTCCCTCCAGGCGGCCGAGCTCCACGCTCTTCTCAGGGTCGATGAGTCCCGTGCCCGCCAGGTAATACTCATCCGTCAGATCCCGCAGGCGCGCGCGTTCCACCAAGGTAAACTTGTCCGCATCGAGCAGGGACGTGCAGGCAAAATCGTAAACCTGTCCGAGCTCCTCACGGTTCCATTCGCTCGACAGGATGCCCCGGTTCTCAAACGGCAGCACGGCAACGGCCGGGTGTTCCAGGATACTCCTGGAAGCCGCCCAGGCCTGACTGCCAAGGAGCGCGAACAGGCACACCGGCAGCAGCAGCCGCACCATCCACTTGCACATGCGCATCGCAAAACCTTCTTTCTTTTCCCTATCATATATTCACAGCCGGCATCATCACGTTCCTGCCGGGCCGCGGCTTACCGGCGCGAAACGGCCAGCCTGGCCGACGCGGAAGTCACGCTGTCGATGAATATCCCCAGCCTGCTCTTCGCCTTGAGCCTGTCCATGAGCGCTGCAGCCGGCTCAACCGTCTCCACCGATACGATGGACTTGCCCGCTCCGCTCTCACGCAGATACACGGCCTGCACGGTGCCGAGGCTTTTGAGATCCGTCACGAGCTGCCGGACTGCCTCCTGGTCACTCGTAAAGACCTGCAGCTCCACCGTCTGACCAAGCTGTGTGCTCAAATGGCGGAAGCGTCCCTCCATCTTCTGCGCGGCAGCGGCAGCCGCACGCGCAGCAGCCGCCTGCTCCGCCACCTCAAGGCCGTTGCCGGCGCCTCGGCCCGTCGTCTCGAACGTACCGAGGACCTCCCCCGTATCAAAGCGCAGGATTCTGCCCGTCAGGCGGGCATTTCCCGTCTTGAGCAGCGTCGTGCTGTAGCCGCCCTGACCATCCGGCAATGAAATCGTCTGGCCGCTGACCGTCAGTTCACCGAGCACGAGATAATCCGCGCCAAGAGTGCGTCCTGCAGCAGCCAGGGCCGAACCGCCCGCGGCGAGATTGCCGAGGCGTTCCGCCCCCTGCAGGCTGGCCATAAGCGAAGGATCGACGACATGATGAAAGCCGAGTGCCACGAGTTTCTGATTCAGGGCCGCTTCGGCAGAAGCATCGCGCCCGCTGCCGTCCGCCCGGCTCACGATCACCGCAATGCGCGGATCGTTGAGATTCATGACCATGCTGAGATTGGCAAGCAGCGGAGCATCCGCATCCGTGTTGACATCCATGCGTGCCTTGACGCGAACCCCGTCACCATACGGGCGTTCCTCCATCACCTGCACGTCCCGGACAAAGCCCTGCGACCTTGCATAAATCGCGTCGAGCTGTACAGAAGCCCCCTGCACGAGCGTGCGGGCATCCACCAGCGTACCCACGACCTGCTCCACGGCATTGCGCGCCGCGTCGCGCAGCGCACTCTGCCGGTCCGCGCCCTCGCCTTCGGCCACCACGACCTGTGCCGACGCCACCTGGCTCCAGAGCAGCAGCAGTAAAACGGCCAATACCGGATATCGTTTCATGATTCACCTCACCAACTGTCCTTCTCTTGGAACAATTCGTTCTAATCTATCTGAAATTATAGCACCAATGATTGACCAGCTCAATAATGAGACTATTAGAAAAGAGCTGTGCACAAGCCGGTATATTCCGGCTCATGCACAGCTCCAGGTAGGGGTATATTGATTGAAAGGGATGCTTATTTTGCCTGCTCCGCTGCCTGCAGCGACTCCACATAGTGGATGATGAGGTCTGCCGCCGCTTCAAGCGAGAGGTAACTCGTGTTGACGGAAAGGTTGTAATACTTGGGGTCGCCCCATTTGCGCCCCGTGTAATGGCTGTAGTAGCCGCCGCGCTTGAGGTCTTCCTCATTGAGCTCCGTCAGGCTGCGTCCCTCATAGACGTCCTGTCCGCGTTTCGCGCGGAACTCATCATTCGCACAGATGTAGAACGAATACGTATTCTTGCGACGGCGCAGGACGTAATCGGCACAGCGTCCGAGGATGACGCAGGGGCCGTCATCCGCCAGGCGGCGGATGATTTCCGACTCCGAGTCAAACAGCTTGTCATTCAACGTCTGCGGGCCGGCTTTGACACCGAACAGATAGAACGGCATGAACTTTACCGGCAAGGCCGGGACCTCTTCTTCAAACTTCTTCAGCTTGTCGAATTTCATATCTTCGACGCCGACATCCTGTGCTGCCAGGCTGATGATCTGGCGATCGTAAAGCTTGACGCCCAGTTTCTTGGCCAGGATCTGCGAGAGCTCGCGTCCACCTGAGCCGTATTCGCGGCTGATCGTAATGACCGTGCGTTCATTCATGAGAACTGCCTCCCATTGTGTAATCTCTTACTTCAAGTACTGCGAGAATTTCATGAAGTGATCAAGCTGTTTCTGGAGCTCTGCCTTCGTCTCTTCCACGCTCAGGCACCACGGAGCCTGGAAATTCATTTTCTCGACTTCCGACTTGTATTCCGGATTCTCCTTGACTACCTTCGTGATGGCCTTGTTGAGTTTCTCGACGATGGCCGGATCCGTGCCTTTCGGGGCCAGGATGACGTAGTACGTATCAACCGAGAGGTCCGGATACGTCTCGCTCAGGGACGGGATGTTCGGCAGCATCTCAGAACGCGAGGAAAGCAGCGTGCCGAGCGACTTGAGCTGTCCGCTCTCGATGTATTCCTTCGCACCGCTGTACGGGATGGACGTGGCATCAACATGGCCGCCCAAGAGGGAGGTCAGACGGTTGGATGCATCGCCCGTATCGACAACATTGAATTTCGCACCGATTTCCTTATCCATGATGACCGAGGCGATGTAAACGCCGCCGCCCATCGAGACGCCGTATTTAATGGTATCCGGATTGGCCTTCGAAGCATTTACGAGATCTTCAATCGTGTTGTACGGGGAATCCGCGCGGACGACGACGTTCTCACCAGCCTGCTTGCCGTAGATGGCAACCGGCTCAAATGCCTCATAGCTGAAATCGGAAAGGCCCGTGGCCTTATTGCCGATCAAAGCTGCCGAGTTCGTGGCAATCAGCGTATAGCCATCTTTATCGCCGTCTTTATACTGCTCGAGTGCAATCGATCCATTGGCACCCGTGACGTTGTTCGCGACAACCGACTGACCGAGATCCTTCTCGAGGAAACGCGCGAGCAGACGTGCATTGTAGTCCGTGTCGCCGCCGGCGGCGTGCGTTACCACGAGGTTGATTGGCTTATCCGGATACTTGCTGACATCGCCGCTCGATGCCCCCTCTTCACTGCCGCCGCAGCCCGCTGCGGTAATCAGGCAAGCTCCTAATGCGATGGTGGAAAGAATACGTTTCAAGTTCATGTTCATTCGCCTCTCTCTAATTTTTATACGCTTCTTCAAATCTTACGCTTTGTTCTGTGCTTCCTGAGCCGCCAGCTTCTTCGCTTCGCGGCGGTTCATGATGAAGGAGAAGATAAGTGCTGCGACAGCCACGGCCGTCAGGACAGCAGCGATGGGGTGACTCAAAAGCGTCTCACCAGAGCCCTGCAGCTGAGCCACACGGCGGAAGTTCATCTCAAAGATTGGTCCCAGGATGATACCCATGATGACCGGCACCGTCGGGATCTTTGCCTTGATCATGCCGTAGCCGACAAGACCAAAACCCATGATGCTGTAGACATCGAAAATACGGTTGCTGTTGCCGAAAGCGCCGATGGCACAGAGTACCATGATGATCGGCAGCAGGAAGTATTTCGGTACGGTCAGCACGCGGATGAACACGCGGATGCCGAAGAGCTCGATGAACAGCATGGCAATGGCGGAAAGGAACAGGGCAACGAACAGGCCGTAGATGACGACGCCGCTCTTCTCAAAGATCAATGGGCCAGGGGCGATGTTGTGCACCATCAGGCCGCCGAGCAGGATAGCCGTGACGGCATCGCCCGGGATACCGAGCGTCAGGAGCGGGATCAATGCGCCGCCGATGCCGGCGTTGTTGGCCGTCTCAGATGCCACGATGCCATCCATGATGCCCGTGCCGAACTTCTCGGGGTATTTCGACTGATTCTTGGCTGCCGTGTACGAGAGCATGCCGGAGATAGCACCGCCGATGCCCGGCAGGATGCCGATGATGCAGCCAATGATGGACGAACGCAGTGCATTGAATTTCTGTCCGAAGAATTCCTTGAGCGTAAAGCCGAAGCCCTTGATATGCACGTTCGTTTCCACGCGCATATCCTGTTTCTGACGAACTTCTTCCGCAGCCTTCGCTACTTCCGTGATGGCGAACAGACCGATGAGGATGGTCAGCAGGGCAAAACCGCTCGTGAGTTCGCTCAAGCCAAAGGTGAAACGCTTCATGGAATCGACAGGGGAAAGACCTACCGTGGCAATCATGAGGCCAAAGAAGGCGCCCATCAGGCCTTTGACGAGATCGCGTCCCGCGAGGCTGATGACGAGAGCCAGCGCACAGACGGCAACCGCACAGTACTCAAAGGCGCCGAACTTGATGGCAACACTGGCGAGCAGCGGCGAAATCGTCACGAGCATGATCAAACCGAAGATCGTGCCGACGAAGGAGAACACAACGCCGACGCCGAGGGCCTTGCCGGCCTCGCCTTTCGCTGCCATCGGCGCACCGTCAAAGGTCGTCGCGATGGAAGATGGTGTGCCTGGTATATTCAGCAGGATGGCTGCAACCAGGCCGCCCGAGATGCCGCCGACGTACAAGGCAACCAATGTGGACAAGCCCTGTACCGGCGTCATCGTGTACGTGACGGGCAGGAACATGATGAGTGCCAGCGTCGCCGTCAGGCCCGGGACAGCACCAAAGATGATGCCCACGAAGACACCCAGAACGATGAACCCCAGTGTCAGCGGATCGGAAAATACCGACATGGCACCTTGAACCAGAATAGATGGATCCATAATTTCACCTCATCTCCTATCATCTCAAGATCCCTGCCGGCAGCATGACCATCAGGTATCTCGTGAAGAGGAAATACAGACTGATGGAAAAGAACACTGCCAGGCCGGCGGCAATCTTCCGGACTTTGCCATTGCGCTGATCAATTGGCGTCAGGACCCAGATCTGCAGGTACACGTAAACAATACTCGTGATGATGAAGCCCACAGGTTTCATCAGAGCCGCATACAAAATCAGCAAGATGAACGTATAGGCAACCTCTCTGCGATTCCTTATGGCTTGCACCATGTCGCGCAGCGAAGTCTTGCCTGTCTCTTTCCTCATCTTGAGCAGGCCGCGCACAATCAGGATAATGCTGAGGGCCAGCAGACAGCCGCCCCAAAGTTTCGGCACCGTCTGCGCATTGACCCCGGCCGTGGCGGAGCCGCCAAACACCTTGACGGTAGTGGTTTCATAGAGGTAAAATCCGGAGAACAGTGCCCCTATCAAACCTGTTATCAAATCACTTCTCATAGTCATCCGCTCCATTCCCTGTCATTTCATTTCGTTCACATGACTTTCTTGTAGATGTAACGAATATCGTCGAGCGACAGCTCCTTGCAGTTGTTGACAAGCAACCTCGTCTGCTGGCTGCCCGCCTCTACGAGGAAATCCAGGTCCTCCGGCTTTACACCGAATTCCTTGAGACTCGTCGGGATATTCGTTTCACTGACAATCGAGGCAATCTCGGCAATGATGCAATCGGCTTTCTCCGCCACCGTCTTGCCGGAAAGCTCCGGGTAAACCGCATCGCAAAGCTCTGCCAGACGGTCCTCGCAGGCATCCTTGTTGAACTCCATGACATGAGCAAACAGGATGGCATTCGATACACCGTGTGCGATGTGATATTTGCCGCCCAGCGGATACGAAAGAGCATGTACGGCCGTCGTGCCGGACCCCGTAATCGCTACACCGCCGTAGAAGGCACCGATCATCATCTCAGCCTTGGCCTCAAGGTTATCTGCCTCTGCATAGGCTTTCCGGATGTTGTGGAAAATCTTGCATGCACCTTCTTTGGCGTACGTATCGCTGAGCTTCGTCGCCTTCTTGGACGTGAAACATTCCACGACGTGAGCCAGTGCATCGACGCCCGTTGCTGCGATGATTTTCGGCGGCAGCTTGGCAATCATGTTCACGTCGAGGATGACGTAATCCGGAATCATGCAATCGTTGACGATGCCCTGCTTGGACTCCTGCTCCGGAATGGCCACGATGGCGTTGCAGGTAGCTTCCGAGCCCGTGCCGCAGGTCGTCGGCATCATGACGGTTTTCGTCTGCTTGTGAGCAATGCTGCTGTCCTTCAGCAAATCGCGCAGCGTGTAATCTGCACCGACAATGATGCTGGCCAGTTTGGCCGCATCCATGACGCTGCCGCCGCCGATGCCGACGATGAGATCCGGCTGGCTCTTCACTTCTGCCAGGACACGCTCAATATCTGACACAGCCGGTTCCGCCGTCAAATCTTCGATAACCGTCACATCGGCATACTTGCCGCAGATTTCCTCCGCCGGTTTGCTGAGTCCCAGTCCGCGAATTCCTTTATCCGTAAAAATCAGGACATGTTTAGCTGATTCCCGCTCAATAATTGTGCTGAGTTTCTCAACACTTCCCTGTCCCGCGAATACGACCGAAGGAATTGTAAGCTGACAGTTCTTCATAGTAAAGCCTCCATTTATATATGATGAATGATTCGTTATGACTTCTGCCCTATAATAATGCAAGCCGCGTGCCAACTTTTCTATCCTTAAGATTCTTACAATTCTTACGCTTTTTGCCGTATTTTGTTGCACTGTGCAATATTTATTGTATTATTTTGCAACAATGCTCATGAACAAGTGGCACAAAAAACGGGAAAGCACACCTTTAAGCAAGTGTACCTTCCCATTTTTCTTACTCCATATTACTTCTGCCAGCGTCCGTGATTATACGCATCCGGGTTGCAGACCTTATCCCATTTCTCACCGCGAATGACAGCCAGCACGCCTTCGGCGGCGAGCGTTGCCACGCCGGAGGCAGCCTCCTTGGTCTGTCCGGCCATATGCGGCGTCACGATGATATTGTCGAGCTGGAACAATGGATCATCGACGCGAATCGGCTCATGCACGACGACGTCCGTGGCGGCAGCCTGGATCCAGTTCTCCTTGAGTGCCTTGCAGAGCGCGGCTTCGTTGATGATGCCGCCGCGGGCGCAGTTGACGAGGATGCCCGTCGGCTTCATGAGCTTGAGCTCCGGCTCGTCGATCATGTTCTTCGTGGCCGGCGTCAGCGGCGTATGCACGGAAATGGCATCAGCTTCCTTCAAGATATCCTTCATGTCCGCACGATAGCCATAGCCCCATTCTTCCACCGTTTCCTGCTTGAGGAACGGATCGTAGACGAGGACCTTCATGCCAATCCCCGTCGCCAATTCTGCCAGGATTTTGCCGATATGGCCGCAGCCGATGAGGCCCAGCGTCTTGCCATAGAGCTCATACGCCTTGTACTCGCTGCGGATGCCGAAATTGCCCTTGCGCATCTCATGGTCACAGACCAGCATATTCTTTGCGCAGGCAAAGATCATCGCCATCGCATGCTCAGCCACGGAGCGCGTATTGGCGCCCGGTGCGATCACGACGGGGATGCCGAGCTCCGTCGCGCCCTTGACGTCCACGCTGTCCACGCCGACGCCCGGGCGTCCGATGGCCTTGAGGTTCGGGCACTGCTCCATCGTAGCCTTGTCGATGGAACCGATGCGGATGATGACGCCGTCCGCATCCTTCAGATACGGCAGCATATCGGCGGGCTCGCCGGAACCGACGATCACGACCTCTGCGCCGGCATCCTCCAGGACTTTCATGCCATCTTCATGGAGTCTGTGCGAAATTACGATCTTAGGTGCTTTTGCCATGCCACGTCTCCTGCCTTTCTATCAATACTGCTTGAATACTTCTTTGAGTGCATTCACGATCGTCGGGTTCGTGCAGTTCGACGGGCGTCTTGCCGGACCAACGTTCCAGCCGCGCAGATTGACCGCGAGCTTGACGACGGAGTTCGGATTGCCCATCTGCATGACGTTGCGGAACGGACGGATCTTCTTCTGGGCCTCGTTGGCCTTCTCGATGTCGCCGGCAGCCCAGTATTTATAGATGCTGACCATGAGCTCCGGGAACACGTTCGAGCAGCCGGAAATCGCGCCCGTGCCGCCGGCCATGAGCGTCCAGAGAATCAGGGAATCGCTGCCCGCGAGGACCTGGATGCGCGGATCCGTGTTCTCGATGTATTTGAGCGTGTTGTCGAAGTTGCCGCTGCTGTCCTTGATGCCGATGATGTTCTCGAACTCCATGAGTTTCTTGACCGTGCTGAACGCGATGTTGTTGCCCGTGCGTGCCGGGATGTTGTAGAGCAGCATCGGCATGTCAACGGCCTTGGCAACGGCACTGTAATGCTCATAAAGGTCGTCCTGGCTGACGGCGACGAAGTACGGCGAGATCACGGACAGACAGTCGACGCCGAGAGCCTGGACCTTTTTGGAGAACTCAATCGTCTCCTTCGTCGTGACGCAGCCCGTGCCGGCATAAACAGGAACGCGGCCGTTTACCGCCTCGACGGCCGTCTTGATGATCTCGAGCTTCTCTTCCTGGCTGAAGGCATAGAACTCGCCGTTCGTGCCCAGCGGGAAGATACCGCTGACACCGGCATCAATCAGATGGTTGATGAATTCCTTGTACATTTCCGGGTTGAATTCTTCCTTCTCATTCAGGGCAGTGACAACCGGCGTAATCAGACCTTTTGCTTCAAACATCTTTCTCGCTCCTATCCTTTAATTGTACAAAATCATGAATATATATGTATTTAAAGTTTCATTCCGTCAATCCTTCAGGAGGTCGGCAAATTTTACCTTGGCCATTTGGGCACCCAGGCGCAGGGCCTCCATCATGCTGTCCGGCTTTGCCTTGCCCGTACCGGCCACGGGGAATGCCGTGCCATGATCGACCGATGTGCGAATGCAGGGCAGGCCGACCGTCACATTCACACCGCTGTCAAAGCCCAGCACCTTGATGGGGATATGGCCCTGATCATGGTACATGACGACGACGATATCGAATTCGTCGAGGTTCGCAGCCCGGTGGAACACCGTATCCGGCGGCTCCGGTCCCGATACATCCCAGCCCTTTGCCTGCGCTTCCTGAATGGCCGGCAGGATCTTCGTTTCTTCCTCATCGCCGAACAGCCCGTGCTCGCCCGAATGCGGATTCAGGCCGGCCACGGCGATGCGCGGCTTCTCGATGCCCATGAGCTGCAGCGTCTCCTGCGCCAGCTTGATAACCTTGAAGATGCGCTCCTTGGTGAGAGCCTGCGGGACATCACGGTACGCGATATGCGTCGTAGCATGGATGACGCGCAGCTTCGGGCTCGTCAGCATCATCGAGAAATCCTTCTGGCCCGTCAGATGGCCCAGGATTTCCGTATGCCCCGGGAAATGGACGCCGCCGAGATTCAAGGCCTCCTTGTTCAGCGGGGCCGTCACGATGGCGTGCACCTCCTGCTTCATGGCAAAATGGCAGGCCCGTTCGATGTACTCGTATGCGGCCTTGCCGGCCCTGCCGTCCACCTTGGCAAACGGCAGATCAGCCGGCAGGTTGTCGAGGTCAACGACATCGATGGTCCCCCGCTCGTAAATGCCGTCAGCCGGGTCCTGGATCGCATGGCAGCGCAGGTCGGCGCCGACAATCTTCACGGCCCGTTCCATGATCTTCAAATCGCCGAATACCACAGGACGTGAAATATCGTATATCTCAGGAGTGGACAGTGCCTTGACGATGATTTCAGGGCCGACGCCTGCTGCATCGCCCATCGTGATTCCCAATATCGGTTTCTTCATATTTATGCCTCCTGTAAATTAGACTGCTGATTCTCCGGCATCGCCTTGATCATGGTCAGCGACTTGGCGAACGTGTCGGGACGCCCGAACGCACCGGCCTTCGTGACCACAAAGACGGGCTCCACATTCGTGCCGCAAAGATACCCTAAAGGGACGCCCGGATCGACTTCCTGCAGGATCTCGATGCGATCCACCCCGAGAGCCCGGCAGATGTGCACCGCTGTATCGCCGCCCGTGAGCACCATGCCGGCCATCCCCGAGAAATCGAGGCGGCTGACGATGGATGCCATGATGTTGGCGATCTTCTCGCTGACTTCCTTGCCGCTCAGCTGATACCGGCGGCCGGCGTGCACAGCCCTGCGCACATCGGCATCATCCTCGGCCGCCGTCAGCAGGACATCGTGCCCTGCTGCCATCGCGGCCTGTATCTGCTCACCATATGCATTGATGCGGTCTGCATCAGAAAGGACCGCTTCGACATCCAGCTTCAGGCGCGTGATGTCCATCTGCTGGCAAAGCGTGCGGATCTGCGTCTGCGTCACATGGCTCACGCTGCCGGCACAGACGAGCACCGAACCGTGGCGCGAGGACCACGAGGGATATGACTCACCCTGCCAGCCGTAAAAATACGCCATGTAATCGGCAAGACCCGCCGAGCCAACCCAGAGGATTTTCTCCTTGTCGTACTCGCGCAGGGCATCCATGAGCGTCAAGAAGTTCTGCTCCTCGACAATGTCACAGATGACCCAGCGCCTGCCTGCGAGCTGGAACTCCTCAATGGCATCGTGCACGGCCTCCACGCCCTGGCGCATGACCGTGAAATCCAGGATGGCGCATGAGACCCCCGGCACCTGTTCCCGCAGGATATCAGGAATATACGATTCCTTGACGGGCGTCTTCGGCGCATGGCCGATCTCCGTCAGTTCCAACAGCGTGCCATTCAGCAAATGGTAGCCGCCCACCGTGATTCTCTTATTGACCGGATAAGCCGGTGCTATGATCACAAGATCCGGATTGAACGTATCGGCAACGGCCTGGACCTCTGCCCCCCAGTTGCCGCGCAGGGTCGAATCAATTTTCTTATAAATGCATTCCGCACCATATTTCTTGACCGCTTCACTGATGCGGCGCACCTTCTGGTACGCTTCGCGGACATCGAGATCCCGGCTGTCCGAGTCAATCACGATGACTTCGCTGCCGCCGGGAGGGTCCTTCGCAAGATCCAGCTGCACGCTGGCCCGCATCTGTCGCTTGGCAAATTGGAGAGCGGTATCATTCGCACCGGTAAGATCATCTGCAATCGCCGCTAATTTTACCATTCCATCACCTTATTTCTCACATAACATGCCTCACTCATACTATATGCAAGAATGGTGCCAAGCTGGAGCCCATGATTTTTCACGATACGGCATATGTGCAAAAACGGTATTGTTGCAAAATGATACATGAGTTATCTTTTTGCAACAATACCGTTTGCAAGCCGCGATTCAATTAAAATGCGGCCAGGAATCTTCTCACTTCAGTCAG
>NZ_QRVW01000003.1:109636-128006 GCF_003458855.1 Mitsuokella sp. AF21-1AC | reverse complement strand
GCGGCCCTCTTGTTTTTGGGGATCTGTTATTTCACAGCCCCATTTTTTGCCTTATAGTTGCTTAGAATTTGAGCTTGGCGAAGCGGGCTACGGCGCGCTTCGTGTTCTCGTGGCTGCCGAAGGCCGTGAGACGGAAATAGCCTTCGCCGCAGGGGCCGAAGCCGGCGCCCGGCGTGCCGACGATGTTGGCTTCCGTCAGCAGCTTGTCGAAGAAATCCCACGAGCTCATGTTCTTCGGGGTCTTGAGCCAGATGTACGGGGCGTTGACGCCGCCGTATGCCTCGAGGCCGGCGGCCTTGAGACCCTCGCGGATCACGCGGGCATTTTCCATATAATAGGAAACGAGCTCTTTGACCTGCTTCTGGCCTTCTTCCGTGTAGATGGCGGCAGCACCGCGCTGCACGATATAGGCCGTGCCGTTGAACTTCGTCGTATGGCGGCGGTTCCAGAGCTTGTTGAACGATACGAGCGAACCGTCGGCTGCGCGGCCCTTGACCGTCTTCGGGATGATCGTGTAGCCGCAGCGCGTACCCGTGAAGCCAGCCGTCTTGGAGAAGGAACGGAACTCGATGGCAACATCCTTGGCACCCGGGATCTCGTAGATGGAACGCGGCACATCCTCTTCCGTGATGTAAGCAGCATAGGCGGCATCGAAGAGGATGACCGTCTCATTTTCCTTGGCGTAGTTGACCCACTTCGTCAGTTCCTCACGCGAGAGCGTCGTGCCCGTCGGGTTGTTCGGGCAGCAGAGGTAAAGCATATCGACGTGCTCTTTTGGCAGGGCCGGGGCAAAGTTGTTCTCCGCCGTGCAGGGCAGGTAAACGACGCCCTCGAAGTGACCGTCTTTCTGGAGCTCGCCCGTGCGGCCAGCCATGACATTCGTATCGAGGTATACCGGGTATACCGGGTCCGTGATGGCGACCTTGTTGGCGAGTCCGAAGATTTCCTGGATGTTGCCGCAGTCGCTCTTGGAGCCGTCGCTGACAAAAATCTCATCGGGTGCGATCTCGATGCCGCGGTCCGTGTAGTTGTTCTTGATGATGGCTTCCGTCAGGAAGGAGTAGCCCTGTTCCGGGCCGTAGCCGTGGAACGTCTCGGCCTTGGCCTGATCGTCGACGGCCTTGTGCATGGCCTCGATGCAGGCCTGCGGCAGCGGCTGCGTGACATCGCCAATGCCAAGGCGGATGATGTCCGCTTCCGGATGTGCTTCCTTATATGCAGCGACGCGACGTGCAATCTCAGCGAAGAGATAGCTGCCAGGGAGTTTCAGATAGTTATCATTAATGGTTGCCATGAATGAAAATCCTCCTATCGAATTGTTAGAATCGTTATCAATATAACTTTTTAGCATATTATAACACATTGGTATGCCATTTCAAATAGGGAAGCGGAGAAAATGAAAAAATTATTTTCTGCATATTGTTCAAAAAATGAGAGAAAAAGCAGGATAATTAATAGTGGTCATATTATAATATTTTTTATTTATCATCTAAATATTTTATAATAAATAGTATTTACTTATGCTTTCATTATGTTGTATAATATACGAGGCTCTGACGGAGACGGTTCGTTCAAATTCTTTTTCTTTGCGAGCAGGATTTCGTCAAGCGGCAGCGAATCTTATAAAGCAAATGCAATCAATCCAAAAGAAACGATTGTTTGCATTTGACTTATGCCTGCTCAGCAGGCTGCCGTTCAGCCATGGGGTATTTTTTCATTTATCTTATTTATCATCAAGGTCATTTCTAAGGAAGGGGAGTTCATTTTGGAAATGCTACTTGGTCTTATCGTCCTGTTGGCCTGCCTGGTCTTCGGTGTGCGTCACGGCGGCATCGGCCTGGCTGTCATCAGCGGTATCGGTCTGGTCATCTTTACATTTGTCTTTGGCTATAAGCCAGGCGTGCCGCCAATCGGCGTCATGCTCACGATCCTCGCCGTCGTCACCTGCGCCGGCTTCCTGCAGACTTCGGGCGGCCTCACGGTCATGCTGAAGTACGCAGAGAAATTCCTGCGCAACAACCCGAAGCAGATCACGATTCTCGCGCCAATCACGACCTGGTTCCTGACGGTGCTCTGCGGCACGGGCCACGTCGTCTACACGATGTTCCCGATCATCTATGATATCGCCATCAAGCAGAACATCCGCCCGGAGCGCCCGATGGCCGTCGCTTCCGTCGCTTCGCAGATGGGTATCTGCGCTTCGCCGGTTTCGGTTGCCGTCGTCTCCATCGTCGGCTTCATGGCTGCTGCCGGCTATGAGTACACGGTTCTGCAGATTCTCGCGGTTTCCATCCCGGCCACGTTCGTCGGCGTCCTTTGCGCTGCCCTCTGGTCGTACCGCCGCGGCAAGGATCTCGACAAGGATCCGCGCTTCCAGGAATTCATCAAGGACCCGGAGAACAAGGAGTACGTCTACGGCGAGTCCGAGACGCTGCAGGGCAAGGAACTGCCGAAGTCCTATTACCATGCCATGTACATCTTCTTCCTCGGCATCCTCGTCATCGCCTGCCTCGGCAATTTCCCGTCGCTCCTGCCGCATTTCCCGAACGCCAAGGGCGTCATGAAGGCCATTTCGATGACGGACGTCATCCAGATGGTCATGCTCTTTGTCGCCGCCATGATCCTGATTTTCTGCAAGATCAAGGCCAAGGATGTCGGCAACAGCCAGGTATTCCGCTCCGGTATCGTCGCACTCGTTTCCGTATACGGCGTTGCCTGGATGGCAGATACGTATTTCTCCAACCATATGACGATCCTCAAGGAGTGGCTCGGCGTCGCCGTACAGGCGTATCCGTGGGCTTATGCCATCTTCGCCTTCCTGACGTCGAAACTCGTTAACTCGCAGGCTGCGGCCATCGCCATCGTTATGCCGCTGGCCCTCAATGTCGGCATGGACCCTGTCCTCATCATGTCGTTCATCTCGGCCTGCTACGGTTACTTCTTCCTGCCGACGTATCCTTCCGATCTGGCCTGCATCGGCTTCGACCGTTCGGGTACGACGCGCATCGGCAAGTACATCCTGAACCACAGCTTCATGATCCCGGGCCTCATCGGTGTCATCACGGGCTGCTGTGCCGGCTTTGTCATGGCGCATATCGTCATGTAAGCGTTCACCAGCTTTTTGAGCGGTTTCCTTCTGGAAGCCGCTTTTTCCATATCCATCCGGATCACTTGAAAAAGGAGTGTTTTTCATGGAAAAATTCAAGATTGCCGTGATCGCCGGCGATGGCATCGGCCCTGAGGTCATCGCGGAAGGCAAGAAAGTCCTCTCCGGCATTGCCGCCATGGACGGCAGCTTCGCCGTCGAATTCACCGATTTCCCCTGGGGCTGCGAGTATTACCTGCGGACGGGCAGGATGATGGACGAGGATGGGCTCGAGAAGCTCAAGGCCTTTGATGCCATTTACCTCGGTGCCGTCGGTTATCCCGGCGTGCCCGACAACGTCTCGCTGGGGCAGCTGCTCCTGAAGATTCGCCGCGGCTTTGATGAATACGTCAATCTGCGCCCGGTAAAACTGCTCGAGGGCGCGCCGTGCCCGCTCGCCGGCGTCAAGCGCGAGGACATCGACATGGTCGTCATCCGCGAGAACAGCGAGGGCGAGTACGCCGATGTCGGCGCACGCCTCTATCCGGGGACGCCACAGGAAATCGCCCTGCAGACGGGCGTTTTCTCGCGCAGAGGCTGTGAGCGCATCATGCGCTACGCGTATGAACTCGCGCGCCGCGAGCACAAGACGCTGACCTCCATCTCCAAGGGCAATGCACTCGGGTATTCGATGGTGTTCTGGGATGAGATTTTCGCCGAGCTCGGCAAGGAGTATCCGGACGTTGAGACGCACAAGCTGCTCGTCGATGCCGCGAGCATGATGTTCGTCAAGAACCCCAAGCGCTTCGAGGTCGTCGTCACGAGCAATCTGTTCGGCGACATCCTGACGGATCTCGGCGCGGCCATCGCGGGCGGCATGGGCCTGGCGGCCGGTGCGAACCTCAACCCGGAGCGCAAGTACCCGTCGATGTTCGAGCCCATCCACGGCAGTGCGCCGGATATCGCCGGCAAGGGCATCGCGAACCCGCTGGCCAGCATCTGGTCCATCAGCCAGATGCTCGATTTCTTCGGCAAGCCGGAGTGGGGCAGGCGCGTCCTCTCAGCCATCGAGACGCTGCTCGTCGAGAAGAAGACGCTGACGCCGGATCTCGGCGGCCAGGCGAAGACGCAGGACATCGGCGAGGCCATCCTCGAAATCCTGCAGCGCTGAACATGACGTGACGCATCTTCATATACGCATATATAAGAAAGAAAAATGGTCATCCTGCCTGTGGGGCGGGATGACCATTTTACGTGTCGAGAAAACGGGATGATGGAGAAAGACCCGGTCAGACAGCGGAACCGTGGTTCTGCTTGAGCAGGTCCTTGCAGAAATCGATGAAGGACTGCGCGGCCTTCGAGATGTAGCGGTCCTTCTTCCAGGCCAGGCCGACATCGACGAAGAGCGGATCGGCGAGCGGGATGGCCTTCATGCCCGGCGTATTGCCGACAACCATGTCGAGCAGGAACGTGATGCCGACGCCGCTCGCGACGAGACCCTTGAGCGTGACGATCTGATTGGATTCGAGCACGATATTCGGCGTGATGTTGGCTTCTTTCATCTTGCCGAGGATGGTCTGGCGCAGGAACGAGCCTTCCTTGAGCATGACAATCTTCGAGTCGGCGACATCCTGCAGCGAGATGCTCTTCTTGCTTGCGAGCGGGCTTTCCTCTGGCACGCAGCAGAGGATTTGGTTCTTCGACATCGGCAGGAGCTGCAGATGGTGGGAGGCACCCGAGATGATGATGATGCCGAAGTCGAGCTCATCGCGCTCGAGCTGCTCGCGGATGGACATCGAGGCTTCTTCATGCATGAAGATGTCGAGGTGCGAGTAGCGGCGCTGGAAGCTCGAGAAGATGCGCGGGAAGAGGTAGGCGCCCATCATCGGCGGCACGCCAATCTTGATTGTGCCCTTCTGGAGCTGCTTGTAGTCGTTAACTTCGAGTACGGCATCCTGGATATTGCGCAGGGCGAGCTCGACGCGGTTGAGGAAGACGGCGCCCTCCGGTGTCAGCGAGAGCTGCTTCTGGCTGCGGTCAAACAGCTGGATCCCAAGCTCAGCTTCCAGTTTCTTGATGGCGACGGTGATGTTTGGCTGAGAAACACGCAGGCGTTCAGCCGCACGGGTGATATTGCGCAGACGGCTGGCCATCTGGAAATATTCGAGTTGTCTTAGTTCCATGTGATCGCTTCTTTCTTTATGAAATAAATTGGATAAACTGCATAAACTTCTTTTATTCACTGCCATTATACCATATTTTTGATGAATGTATGATAGTATAACCAAAAATTATTGTAAAAAAGATAAATTTTTTTTCGGGAAGGAAAACCTTTTCGCGACAGGGAAATAATAGATATAAAGTTGTATAGAAAAGAAGGGGATGGTTGCTTGATTCGAGGAATCGGGACCGATATCATAGAGATTGAACGGATCCGTCAGGCCGTCGCGAAGGAACGGTTTGTCGCGCGCGTCTACACGCAGGGGGAGCAGGAGTACTGCCGGGGACGCGGCGTGCAGGCGGCTGCGAGCTTTGCGGCGCGCTTCTCGGGCAAGGAGGCCGTGCTCAAGGCCTTTGGCACGGGGCTGCGCGGCGGCACGCTGCTCGATGTGGAAATCGTGCCGGATGCACTCGGTGCGCCGCGCGTGAAGCTGCATGGCTACTTTGCCGAGCTCGCGCGGCAGCGCGGCATCAAGGAAGTGTGGCTGTCACTGAGCCATACGGAGTCGTATGCGGTGGCACAATGCGTGATGGAGGGATGAGCATGAAATTGTCACTCGTACAGGAAATGCGGGAGATTGATCGGCGTGCCGGCGAGGAGTATGGCCTGCCCGAGCTTCTCTTGATGGAGACGGCCGGCGGCAAGGTGGCCGAGGCGGCCATCGCGATGCTCGGCACGGTGAAGGGTCGGCAGATTTCCATCGCAGCGGGCAGCGGCAACAACGGTGGCGATGCATTTGCAGCCGCACGGTATCTCGCGAACCGCGGTGCGGCAGTCAAGGTGTTCCTGGCCGGCAATCCCGAGCACATCAAGCATTCGCCGGCCGTGATGCGCGATGTCCTCACGCAGATGGGCATCGCGGTGCACACGCTGACGGAGAAGCGCGACATGGACCGGCTACGCCTCTCGCTGCATTTCACGGATCTCATCATCGACGGGCTGCTCGGCACGGGCTTTGCCGGGGCGCCGCGCGAGAAGATGCGCGAGGTCATCTCGATGCTCAATGCGTCAGGAAAACCGATCCTTGCCATCGACATCGCGAGCGGCGTCGAGGCCGACACGGGCAAGGTGGCATCCGTGGCCATCGAGGCGGCGCGCACGGTGACGCTAGGCCTGCCGAAGCCCGGCCACTATCTGAGCCCCGGTGCCGACCATACGGGCAAGCTTTCGGTGTCGGACATCGGCATCCCGTATCCCCTGCTCACGGATGACGCCATCCGGCAGGAACTGCTCGATGAAAGGCTTGCCGCCTCGCTGCTGCCGGCGCGCATCCGTGCGGCGCACAAGGGCACGTGCGGCCGTATCCTCGTCGTGGCCGGGGCGCGCGGCATGACGGGGGCCGCCGCAATGGCCTCGCAGGCTGCGCTGCGTGCGGGCTGCGGCATCGTGACGCTGGCCGTGCCGGCGAGCCTGCAGCCTCTTCTGGCCGTGAAGCTCACGGAGGTCATGACAAAGCCGCTGCTGGAGACGGACGGAGCGCTTGGCGGCGAAGGGGCGCTTGACGAGCTGCTGGCACTTGCCGCAGACTACGACGGTGTGCTCATGGGGCCGGGGCTCGGGCGCGCGCCGCAGACGATGGAGCTCGTGCGTGCCTTTGCCATGGCGTATGACAAGCCGCTCGTCCTCGACGCCGACGCACTCTACGCCTTCCGCAATCACGGTGCGGAGCTCGCGAAATGCCCGCAGCCGCCCGTCATCACGCCGCACCTCGGCGAGCTCGCCGGCCTCACGGGCCTCACGGTGTCGGATCTGCGGGAAGACCTCCTGGGGTTTGTGCGTGAGGCGGCGCGGGAATATCGGGCCATTCTCGTGGCCAAGAGTGAGTGCACGCTCGTCGCGTACCCCGACGGGCGCGTCTACTTCACGACGGTCGGCAACCCCGGCATGGCGACGGCCGGTGCCGGAGATGTCCTGGCCGGCACGATCGCGGGCCTCATCGAGCAGACGGGCAGCGATCAGGCCCCGCTCGTGGGGACCTTCCTGCACGGCCGGGCCGGCGATCTCGCCTACACCAGGCTGTGCGAAGGCCTCGTGGCGACGGATATCTTGCAGGCTCTCCCCGAGGCGCGCAGGCAGCTTGAGAATATGCCGGCAGATGGACGCATGTAACAAACAGGAAGGACAAAGATTCCTGCTTGGTGAATATTGTATACTTTTATTTTGCCGACCTATTGACAAATTGTACAGGCCGGGTCTATGATATAGATACTTTCACGGAAGAAAAGAGGAGTTTTCAATGGCAAAAGTTGATGTGGATTGGGATAAGCTCACGTTCTCGTATCAGCCGATTTCCCAGCGTTACGTTGCGAACTATAAGGATGGCAAATGGGGTGAGGGTCATCTGACGGATGATCCGACGGTACAGCTCAACGAGTGCGCCGGCATCCTGCAGTACTGCCAGGAAGTATTCGAGGGCCTCAAGGCTTACAAGACGAAGGATGGCCGCGTGGTCACGTTCCGTCCGGACATGAACGCCAAGCGCATGATCGATTCGGCCAAGCGCCTCGAGATGCCGCCGGTTTCCGAGGAGATGTTCCTCGAGGCCGTCGACCAGGTCGTCGCAGCCAACAAGGACTGGATTCCGCCGTATGAGTCGGGCGGCGCACTCTACCTGCGTCCGTACCTCTTCGCCACGGGCCCGGTCATCGGCGTCAAGCCGGCTGACGAGTACCAGTTCCGCCTCTTCGGCACGCCGGTTGGTTCTTACTTCAAGAACGGCGTCAAGCCAATCACGATCTGCGTCAGCGATTACGACCGCGCTGCTCCGCACGGCACGGGCAACATCAAGGCCGGCCTGAACTACGCGATGAGCCTGTATCCGTACATCCTCGCCCATCAGAGAGGCTTCGATGAAAACATGTACCTCGATGCGGCAACGCGCACCTATGTTGAGGAAACGGGCGGCGCAAACTTCCTGTTCGTCACGAAGGACGGCAAGCTCGTCACGCCGAAATCCGACAGCATCCTGCCGTCCATCACGCGCCGTTCGCTCGTCACGATTGCAGAGCACCTCGGCTACACGGTCGAGCATCGTCCGGTCAAGTTCACGGAGCTCAAGGACTTCGCCGAAGCCGGCCTCTGCGGCACGGCTGCCGTTATCTGCCCGGTCGGCAAGGTCGTCGGCAATGGCGAGACGATCGAGTTCCCGAGCGGCATGCAGGAAATGGGTCCTGTGCTCACGAAACTCTACAACACGCTGCGCGGCATTCAGCTCGGCACGGTCGAGGCACCGGAAAAGGGCTGGATTCGCGAAATCAAATAATCATCCTGTCCTGCACAGCAGTCAGAGGTCCGCTTCTTTTGAGGCGGGCCTTTTTGTGACTAAAAAATTTCAGCGGTAACAAGGAAATTGCTGTCCGAGGCGAGAATAGCATTATAATAGAGATATTTTCGGATTCATTTTTCATTCACTTATTTTTGTAGGAGCTATGCTTATGCCGTTTGAACTACCTTTTCCCTTGCAATTTCATGGCATCATCTCAACCATCGGGCCGATGGACATCCTCGATATCATCATCGTGGCCGTCATCCTCTACAAGGTGTACGTCATGCTCCAGGACACGCGGGCCATTACGCTCGTCAAGGGCATCCTCGTGCTGCTGGGCGTGACGATCGTCTGCAGCTGGCTCGAGCTCCACGTCATTTCCTGGCTGCTCCAGAAGGCCGTAACGCTGCTCTTCGTCGCCCTGCCCATTGTGTTCCAGCCAGAGCTCCGGCGCGCGCTCGAGCATCTCGGCCAGGGCAAGTTCCTCGGGCCGTCGGTCTTCCTCGACGATGAGGAGGCGCGTTCCGTCGTGCACGAGCTCGCGAAGGCCGTCAAGGTCATGTCAGCCAACAAGACCGGCGCGCTCATCGTCATCGAGCGCAACATGGGCCTCAACGATATCAGTGCGACGGGCATCCAGATCGACGGCCTCATCACGGCGGATTTCCTGCTCAACGTCTTCATCCCGAACACGCCGCTGCACGATGGTGCGGCCGTCGTGCGCGGCAAGCGTCTCATTGCGGCGGGCTGTCTGCTGCCGCTGACGGAGAACCGCTCGCTTTCCACGGAGCTCGGCACGCGCCACCGCGCGGCCATCGGTCTTTCGGAGCAGTGCGATGCGCTCGTCATCGTGGTCAGTGAGGAGACGGGCACGATTTCCGTCGCTGAGAACGGCCGCATGGTGCGCCATCTCGATATCGAGAAGCTCAAGAACATCCTGCGCCCGGCCTTCACCTCGCCGCAGAAGGGCATCAAGGACATGGTACGCAACTGGAGGAAAAAGAAATGATAGCAAGACTTCGCAGACTCGTGCAGCACAATCTGCCGGCTAAGATCTTGGCTCTCGTTGTCGCCTTGATCCTCTGGGGCTACGTCATGAACGACCAGAATCCCGCCATCGAGAGCACGTATACCGTGCAGCTCGATGTCATCAATGCGCCGGAGGGCTATAAGATCACGAAGGACGCTTCGTCGGTGAAGCTCAAGGTCCGCGGCCCGCGCTCACTCTTTGTCTCGGCGTCCGACAGCGACTTCAAGGCGTATGTCGACCTCTCGAACCTCGATT
The DNA here is from genome assembly GCF_003458855.1 of Mitsuokella sp. AF21-1AC. NCBI lineage: Bacteria > Bacillati > Bacillota > Negativicutes > Selenomonadales > Selenomonadaceae > Mitsuokella > Mitsuokella sp. AF21-1AC. The sequence goes on along the minus strand of NZ_QRVW01000003.1, from coordinate 118,150 downwards.
CCGGCAAGCATGCCGTCAAGGTGCAGACGGTGCTGCCGCAGGGATTTGAGCTTGTCGAAGCGAAGCCGGATACCGTTACGTTTACGCTCGACCGCATCATCCAAAAGACGATCCGTGCGGAATTCATCGTCACAGGCTCCACGGCACCAGGCACGACAGTTGCGCGCGTCTCGCCGTCGGTTGAGACGGTGACAATCGAAGGCGCGGAATCGGATATCCGCGATGTGACGCGCGTAATCGGCTACGTGGGCCTCGCCGGCAACAACGAGGATTTCAGCCTCAAGGTGCCGCTTACGGCCATCAACAGCGACGGCTGCGAGGTGGCCGGCGTGACCATCTATCCGTCGTCGGCGGAAGTCAGCGTGCAGCTGGCCCGCGGCCTGACGAAGAAGATCGTCACGATCCAGCCGGATCTCGGCAGCGATCTTGAGCAGGGCTATGAACTCGGCACGGTCAGGGTCGATCCTACGAAGATCGAGATTGCCGGCCGCGACGATATGCTCGCGAAGATCTCGAGCATCGAGACGGAGAAGATTTCGCTGGCAGGCCTGACGAAGAATGCCGACAAGACGGTGCAGCTCGTGCTGCCCGATGGCGTGACGGTTACGAACCACGCCGTCACGGTCCATATCGAGATCCGGGCGAAGAAGAAGGCCACGTGACCTTCCGGCCCCTGTGATTGGATTGTTACAAGTTCATGCATAATTGGAGTGAAGTTGCAAGTGATCAGGATACGCAATCTGGCCGTCCCCTTCGACGAGGAGACGAGCCTGCAAAACCTTGCAGCCAAACGCATCATGTTACCACCCCAGCAGCTTGCCGGGGTGGTAATTGTGCGTAAGGCTGTCGACGCCAGGAGATACCATGGCGCACCCATTCAGTTTGTTTACGTGCTCGATGTCACGCTCGCAGGCGGTGAGAAGCAGGAGCGCAAGGTCCTGCAGAAGCTGCGCCGCGACCGCAATGTGGAGGCGGTGCAGCCGTCTCGTCCCGCAATGGTACCGGCGGGGAAGCCCGGAGCATCCCGCCCCGTCGTCGTGGGCTTCGGCCCGGCCGGCATGTTCGCGGCCCTGACGCTCGCGCGTGCAGGACTCTCGCCGCTCGTGCTCGAGCGCGGCCATGACGTCGACACGCGCCATGCGGATATCGCGAAGTTCTGGCAGGGCGGTGCGCTCAATCCGCAGTCGAACGTCCAGTTCGGCGAGGGAGGTGCCGGTACATTCTCGGACGGCAAGCTCACGACGCGCATCAACGACCCGCATATGAAGGATGTCATCGAGGCGTTCGTCGCGGCCGGTGCACCCGAGGAGATCCGTTACCTGCACAAGCCGCACATCGGCACGGACATCCTGCGCACGGTCGTCAAGAACCTGCGACAGGAAGTCATCCGGCTCGGCGGCGAGGTGCGCTTCGGCGCGCGCGTCACGGATCTCGAGCTCGGCGCAGAGGGCGTGGAGGCAGTCATCGTCAACGATGACGAACGCATCCCGACAGACATAGTCTTCCTCGGCATCGGCCATTCGGCCCGCGACACGTACCGCATGCTTCTCTCGCGCGGCGTCGCCATGGAGGCAAAGCCCTTTGCGATGGGTGTGCGCATCGAGCATCCGCAGGAATTCATCGACCGTGCGCAGTACGGAGAAGACGCGGGCAATCCGCGCCTGCCCGTCGCCGATTACGCGCTGACGTACAAGGACCCCGTGACGGGGCGCGGCGCCTATTCTTTCTGCATGTGCCCCGGCGGCCTCGTCGTGGCGGCGGCTTCGGAGGAACAGCGCGTCGTTACGAACGGCATGAGCAATTACCGCCGCAATTCGGGCATTGCGAACGGCGCGCTGCTCGTGCAGGTCACGCCGGAGGATTTCGGCGCGGGCGTGCTCGCGGGCATGAAGCTCCAGCAGGATCTTGAGGGGCTGGCCTTCGACCTTGGCGGCCGCGACTACTATGCGCCTGTGCAGACCGTGGGGGATTTCCTCAAGGGCACGAGCGGCTCGCGCGAGTTTTTGACGCGGCCGACGTACGCGCCGGGCACGCGTCCGGCGGATCTTCACCGCTGCCTGCCGGACTTCATCACGAAGACGCTCGCAGGCGCTCTGCCCTGGTTTGACCGCAAGATTCCGGGCTTTGCCAATGCCGGGGCCGTCATGACGGGCGTCGAGACGCGCTCGTCGGCGCCCTGCCGCATCCGCCGCGACCGACAGAGCTTCGTCGCAGAATGCACGCCCGGCCTTTATCCGATGGGCGAGGGAGCCGGTTATGCCGGCGGCATCATGAGTGCCGCCGTCGATGGCATGAAAGCCGCACTTGCATTTTTGACGAAAAATGTGCATACTGATTAAGAACACTATTCCAGAAAAATAACAAGGAAATAAGGAGAGGGAATAACATGGCAAGATTATTCGGTACGGACGGTGTCCGCGGAGAGGCAAACAAGACGCTGCTGCCGGAGATGGCATACCGTCTCGGCCGCGCAGCGACGCTCTACTTCGGCAAAGAGTCGGAGGAGCAGCCGCTCATCATCATCGGCCGCGATACGCGCATCTCGGGCGAGATGTTTGAATCCGCGCTGACGGCGGGCATCTGCTCGGCGGGCGGCCGCGCAATGCTCGCGGGCATTATCCCGACGCCGGCCATCGCTTACCTCGCGCGCAAGCACAAGGCCAAAGCCGGCATCGTCATCTCGGCTTCGCACAACCCGTTCCACGACAATGGCATCAAGTTCTTCGGCGGCGACGGCTACAAGCTGCCGGATTCCATTGAGGACGAGCTCGAGTCCATCGTGCACCAGCTCGAGACGGACGACAATCTGCCGCGCCCGACGGGCCGCCACATCGGCCACATCGAGTACCGCACGGACCTCCTGAACCAGTACATGGAGTTCGTGCTCTCCACGTGCAAGGAACGCTTTGACGGCGTCAAGGTCGTACTCGACTGCGCCAACGGCGCCGCTTACGAGGCCATGCCGAAGATCCTGCGCCGCCTCGGTGCCGACGTCAAGGTCATCCACGCGCTGCCGAACGGCACGAACATCAACGACGGCTGCGGCTCGACGCACCTCGAGTCCCTGCAGAAGGCCGTGCTCGAGAACGGCGCAGACTTCGGCATCGCGCACGACGGTGATGCAGACCGCTGCCTCTGCGTCGACGAGAAGGGCCAGGTCATCGACGGCGACCACATCCTCGTCATGTGCGCCATGGACATGATGAAAGAGGGCAAGCTGCCGTACAACACGGTCGTCACGACGGTTATGGCCAACATCGGCTTCCATCAGGCCATCAAGAAGGCCGGCGGCCGTGCCGAGATCACGAAGGTCGGCGACCGCTACGTCCTCGAGAACATGCTGAAGAACGGCTACAAGATCGGCGGCGAGCAGTCCGGCCACATCATCTTCACCGATTTCAGCACGACGGGCGACGGCCTCATCACGGCCCTGCAGGTGCTCTCCTCGCTCAAGCGCAGCGGCCGCAAGGCGTCGGACCTCACGGCGCTCATGACGACGTATCCGCAGCTCCTCGTCAACGTCAAGGTCGCGACGAAAGAGGGCTGGGAAGACAATGAAGCCATCAAGGAAGCCATTGCCGCCGGCGACAAGGAACTCGGCGAGAACGGCCGCATCCTCGTGCGTCCTTCGGGTACGGAACCTCTGATCCGCGTCATGGCGGAGGGCCCGGACCAGGATCAGCTCGACCGCATCTGCCATGCCATTGCCGATGTCGTCAAGAAGGAGCAGGGCTGATGAAACGCGCGCTGCTGCTCGTGAGCTTCGGCGTGCTCGCGGAGGCCTCGCGTGCGCGCTCGCTCGATGCGCTCGCGGAGGATTTCCGGCAGGCATTCCCGGCATGGACGGTACGGCAGGCCTATACCTCGCGCTTCCTCAAGGCAAAGCTTTCAGAGCGCGGCGTATCGGTCGATTCCCTGCCCGAGGCGCTCGCACGCCTTGAGGGCGAAGGCTATGACACGGTCTTCGTGCAGCCGACGTACCTGACGCCGGGGGAAGAGTACGAGCAAAAGGTCTGCACGGTTGTCGCGCAGTACGCTTCGCATTTTGCGGCACTGCTGCTCGGCGCGCCGGCCTTTGCGCGCCCGGCATGCGACATCCGCGGCCTGCGGGCCGTAGAGGCCGCGCACGCCGTTTCGTCCGGCACGCAGCTCGTGCTGCTGGGCCACGGCTCGCCGCATCAGCACAATCCCGTCTACGAGCGCCTGCAGGCCGTCGTCGACGAGGCAGGGCTGCCCATCCATATCGGCGTGCTCGAGCCGTCTGACTGGCCGACGTTTGACGATGTGCTGCAGCGGCTCCGGCGCGTGCCGGCCGCGGAGGCCGGGCGCATCCTGCTCGCCCCGCTGCTGCTAGCGGGCGGCCGCCACGTCACGCGCGACATGGCCGGTGAGGACAAGGGCTCCTGGCAGTCGCGGCTGCAGGCCGCCGGTTTCCCGGTCGAATCTGTCCTGCATGGCCTCGGAGAGTATCCGGCGTTCCGCCATGTCTACATCGCGCAGGCACGCGACGATCTTCGCGCCGCAGGTTTGCTTTAAGGCATACAAAAAATCGCACAGGAATGAATGATTCCCCCACAAGAATTGTCTGTTCCTGTGCCTTTTTTATGGTTTGTTCTTGTTCAAACGCGATTTATGCCCTGAATGTATGATTGCGATGCAAAGAAAATACTTTAATTTTCAGTAAAAATAATTTATAATGAATAAGTAAACTATTTTTAGCCCTTATAATCTTATAAATGAGGTGATTGTATGTCACAACCGGTAACCACGAATCCATTGATCATTATGCTGATCAATATGACCGTCGTCTTCCTGGTGTTGATTGCCTTGGGATTCGTCATCAAGTTGATCCATAAGATCGACCCCACCGTGCGTCATGAAAAGAAGGAGCCTGCACCGGCACAGCCTGCCGCTGCGGCACCCGCTCCCGAGCCGGAGCCTGTCGCTCCCGGCATACCGCCGGAGGTCGTCGCCGTCATCGCAGCAGCTGTCGCGAGCTACGGCTACGGAGTCGATGCGATTCGTGCAATCCGTCCGATTGAACGCAATGGCTGGAAACAGTCGGGCCGCGACATGGTCGCCGGCCGCACATTGATGTGAAGGAAGGGGAGGGATTTTCATGGAACTCATCAATGCATTTTCAGTGTCCCTGCAGGCCGTCTGGAATGACAGCGGCTTCTCGGCCTTCACGATGGGCAATGGCATCATGATTCTCGTGGGCCTCGTGCTCCTGTATCTCGCCATTGTCAAGGAATTTGAGCCGCTGCTCCTCGGCCCGATTGCGTTTGGCTGCGTGCTCGCGAACTTCCCGCGCACGGGCTTCCTCGAGGACCCGGGCCTGATGCTCGCCATCCATTACGGCATCGCAAACGAAATCTTCCCGCCGCTCATCTTCCTCGGCATCGGCGCCATGACGGACTTCGGCCCGCTGATTGCGCGTCCTTCGACGCTGCTCTTAGGTGCAGCTGCACAGATCGGTGTTTTCGTCGCTCTCGTCGGCGCCATGCTGCTCGGCTTTAACGTACAGGAAGCCGGTGCCATCGGCATCATCGGCGGTGCAGACGGCCCGACGGCCATCTACCTGACCATCCAGATGGCTCCGCATCTCCTGGGTGCCATTGCCGTCGCCGCTTATTCCTACATGTCCCTCGTGCCGCTCATTCAGCCGCCGGTCATGAAGCTCCTCACGACGCAGAAAGAACGCGAGGTCGTCATGGAGCAGCTGCGCCCCGTCACGAAGTTTGAGCGTCTCTGCTTCCCGATTGTCGCCGCTATTCTCATCAGTTTGCTGCTGCCGCCTATCGCGTCGCTGCTCGGCATGCTGATGCTCGGCAACATCTTCCGTGAGTCCGGCGTCATGGATCGTCTGTCCGATACGGCGCAGAATTCCCTGTGCAACATCGTCACGATTTTCCTGGCCACTGGTACAGGCATGACGATGAGCGCCGAGACGTTCCTCGTCCCGCAGACGCTGCTCATCATCGTCCTCGGCCTCGTCGCCTTCATCTTCGGCACGGCCGGCGGCGTCATCTTCGGCAAGATCATGTGCCGCGCTTCGGGCTGGAAGATCAACCCGCTCATCGGCTCGGCCGGTGTCTCCGCCGTCCCGATGGCTGCCCGCGTCAGTCAGGTCGTTGGCATGAAAGCAAAGCCCGGCAACTATCTCCTGATGCACGCCATGGGTCCGAACGTCGCCGGCGTTATCGGCACCGCTGTAGCAGCCGGTACCATGCTCGCGATGCTCAAATGACCAGCATCAAAATCCATATCGCATCTCAAGAACCCGCCCGCGCGGGTTCTTTTTTTTGCCTTCTCCGCACACGGGCGCTCTAAGCCTTCCCCGCGCACGGGGAAGGGGGACCGCGTAAGCGGTGGAAGAGGTCCTTGAGCTGGTGGGCATGAACAATGATCGATTGCAAGTCTTTACATGCAGCGTAGCCCCGTGTACGGACGCGAAGCGCGGGATGCCGGGGGTATCCCTGGAGAAGGTGGCCCGCAGGGCCGGAAGATGCCCATGGGCGAGGTTTCGCGCATATTTCGGTTTACAGCAAAATGGCAAGTTGCTGCGAGCAGGCACCCCTTCAGTCAGCTTCGCTGACAACTTCCCCCAAGGGGACGCCATCTGCACAAGCCCCCAGCTGTCCCCGCGCACGGGGAAGGTGCCCCGAAGGGGCGGAAGAGGTCCATGGAGAGTGGGTAAGAACAAAACTCAACTGCAAGCCCTTGCAAGCGTCGTAGCCCCGCGCACGGGCGCGAAGCGCGGGATGCCGGAGCATCCAGGAGAAAGGAGCCCTCGGAACCGTTGTCATTACAGGCTGGACGGCATATCGATGCGCATTTCTTAGAAAATCTAAGCCTTTGGAATTAAATTTGCTTTAAACACACATTAAGGGCTGTGGATAAGAGCGTATCGATTTTTAGTACTATTTTTTTTTTTTTTTGATAAGTGTTATAATTTCTGGACGAAAAGAGAATGAAGTTAGTGACATGTTTTTGGTATTGGAATGTAAGAAGTATCTGGAAAGGAGCAGAAACAAATCAAGGTTGGCGATAATTGCATAGTACCATCGCATTGCTAATGGAAACCTTTTTGCACTATTAAATTTGTGTAAGGAGCGTGCAAAATGAACAAGGTGTTCCAGGTTATATACAGTGAAGCCAGGAATGGGTATGTCGTCGTATCGGAGCTTGCCAAAACGCATGGCAAGGGCGTACATAGCCGCAGGAGGAAGACGGCCGTTTTGACGGCAGTCGTACTTTCCGCTCTGGCTTCTTTTTCATGGGCAGGCATGCCCGAGGCCCAGGCGGCTGCATCGGCTGAGCCGGTGACGATAGACAAACCGGGGCAGGTGGTGACGGATGATTTCGATGTAGAAGACTGCACAAAACGCGCGGTGGTGGATATCGCCGCTTCTGCCGCTAAAACTACCAAAGATGTGACGAAGGTGGATACGAAAAACATCACGGCCACTTTTTCCAACCCAAACGAAGCCAACGGCATTTGGGTGCAGGATGACTATCCCGGCACCGTGAAGCTGGCGGACGGACTCCATATTTCCATAGACTCTGACGCAAAGGATTACAATTCCTCCGGCATCTACCTGGAAGGGGTGGACGTGAGCCGGGATTCCCAAAGCCGGGATGAATCGATGAATGCCAATGATGAATATAAAGCCAATGACAATAAAATTTCTGACATAAAAGTGGAAGTGGGACATGGCACCTCCATTATGCTGAAGGCAGGTCTTGGAACAGACAAGGACAGAACAGATGTTACGGCTACGGGATTGGAAAACCAGCACGAGCAGCAACCATTCGCTCGCGGCGGGCATTTACGGCACGTGGTTCGGTGATTCGGGCGTCTACACGGACGCCGTGGCCAAGTGGGGCCGCGATGATGTGGACCTCCATACGTTGGGTTCGTACCCGGATCAGGCGAGTTACCGCACGCGTGCGGCAAGCCTGAGCCTCGAGTATGGCAAGACGATGAAATTAAACGACAAAGGTGTCTTCATCGAGCCGCAGGCCCAGCTCGTCTACGGCCATCTCGGCAGCACGCATTACACGACGGCACGCGAGAAGCAGGTCCACATGGACGACTACGACAGCTTCATCGGCCGCGTCGGCTTCGTCTTCGGCCGCCGCACGCCGGATGCCGAGAAGCCGCTCGACTATTACCTGCGCCTCTCCGCGCTGCACGAGTTCGGCGGCCGCCGTGGCATGCATCTCTCCGCCAGCGATGGCGAGACAATGGACTGGTCACGCGATTACGGCAGCACCTGGTACGAAGCCAGCCTCGGCGGCACGTACCGCCTGAACGACCGCACGACCCTTTACGGCGACGTCCAGCGCTCGTTCGGCAGTGACTGGCACAAGAAATGGCAGGGCAACATCGGCATCAACTGGCAATTCTGATAGAAAAATGACGCCGCAGGCATCACGCTTGCCGCGCCATTTTTGTTTTTAGCCTTCCCCGCGCACGGGGAAGGGGGACCGCGAAGCGGTGGAAGAGGT